>JAJDEI010000068.1 GCA_029259845.1 Planctomycetaceae bacterium
GCCAGTTGGACTGTTGTGACAATCGTCCTTCTGGCCTGAGAGGCCTTCTCTGTCTCTATCAATCGAAGACCCAATCACTTACGACACTTCAAGTGCCATTCGTGCCTGACCCCAGCGTGCAACAATCCGCTCCTGCACCCCGCGCGACCGGGGAGAAGGCTGGCGGCTTGCTCTCCCGGGGCTTCGGATTTAGGATGAATCGGCCCCTGAGGACACCGGCGCCTGCGACCGTGTGGGTCCGTGTGTCGTCGATGGGGAGGGCTCGCACGTGCGTCGAGGTGACGACAGGGTCCGGGCGGGCGGTCGATTCAATCGGCTGCCAATGATGCCGTGACTTTTTCTTGAGTCGTCATTTGTGGGACTGTGGGATATGGGCAGGTACGGTGTGGTGTTCGAGTTTCTCGGCCAGCAGCCGGGATTCATCGCAACGACGGTGCTCAATGCGGTTCTTGCGGCCTTGTTTCTGGCATTCGTCGGCACCTGGCTGCCGCTGTTGATGGTGCGGCGGTCGGGCGCGGGTGCGGATCGAGAATCGCCGGGGACCCCCCCTGACGCTCCGCTGGAAGCGTTGCTGGGCTCCGGCCTCAATCTGTCGGAGATGTTCGCGGTGGCGGTTGGCGGAGGGCTGATGCTGTCAGTCACGCTGGGCACGGCTTCGGCTTACCTCTTCAAGCAAGTAGGTCCGGGGGTCGTGCTCAGCGTTGTGGTCGGTGTGCTGACGACGCTGCTGCTGGCCGCGCGGCTTCGTGGCAATCGGGTTCGGTTGGGGACCGGTGTCTGGACGCTGGCCGGGATCACCACGATTCCGCTTTGCCTGGGCCTGTGGCAGCACGTGTTCATGGCGTTTCCGCACGATCTGCCGGGCGGACGGATGATCGTTTTCGCGGACATGCACCGCGACAGCGGGTTTCATGTCTACATGTCGTCGATCTTGCGAGACACGGGGCTGCCGCTGGTTGACCTGCATGGGTCGCCGGCTCACGAATTTGCTCCGGTGACCCATACCGGGCATGCGGTCCTGATGGGGATGCTGGCAGCCGTGCTGCGGACCAGTTTGTACGGGGCTTCGACGGCCTTGTGGATTGTCAGCATGGTGTTGATGGCCTGGTCGGCAGCCGTGCTTTTGTTGCGGGCGGGAGTTCCGAAGGCCTTTGTCTGGCTGGGCAGTCTCACCTTGCTGGTCATTGGCCCGGTCACGACGCCTCCGATCGCGTTGTTGACGCAGCCGGATCTGGCGATTCGTCAGTCTCCGCTGGTGTCGGCCCGTATGTACTGGAATCTACCTCAGGCGTTGTCGATTGCGATGGTCGCAGTGGGACTGGTTTGTTTCGATTGGTACTGCCGCGCGCAAGCGGGCAGCCGGGAGCGTTTGAAAGCGATCATCGTGACCGCTGCCGCCATTGCGGCATCCGGATGGGTCAAGCCGTCGTTGTTTGTGTTCTATGGCCCGGCGTTGGTCATCACGTTGCTCGTTCATCGGGCATCGCTTCGGGAGATCGCGATGGCCGTGCTCACAATGGCGGGGGGAGTTGTCGTTTACCTGTTGCCGGCCATGTTGGTGACGGTACCCGGGCAGCCGTCGTGGAGCGTGCATCCCAGTTTCGAGCAGACTCAGGCGGTGATCGAATTCATTCTGCTCGGGAGCGGGCCGGCGCTGCTTCTCGCCCTGGCCCCTTTGCGGCAACTGGCCGGCAGCGTGGTTCGCAAGAGTAATCCCAAACCGTTGACGCTGGCAGTGGTCGCGATGGGGGGCAGCCTGTTGTTCGCCCTGTTGTTCCGTGAGGACCGGTTTGCTGCGCTCGTCGATTTTCCGGTGCTGCAGCCGAACATCTGGTGGGGGCCGTCGGCTTGTGTCGTTCTGCTGTTTCCGTTGCTGTTGCGGTCTGTGGTTCAACGAATCATTGCCGTCGGAAAGGCGGATTGGTTTGTGATCAGCGGGTTCATTCTGGCCTCTCTTCAGGTTGTCAGCGGATTGTTGTATGCGATCGCCTATCCGGCAATTGTCGGTCGCGTGCACCCTCAGTTGGACGTGGATATCCTGGTCGCCGCTCGCGAGAAGACGGCACCCCGAACCCGTCTCCTGCTCGATCCGATGTTGTTGCACGAGCAGGTCGGCTTCACGGATCTTGCCGGGATTTTGGCGCGTCCCTGCTTGTTCGCGACCAACTACATGTCCGACGGTGACCGCCAGAATCTCGAGTCGTGGGACAAGCTGTTTCATGAAACGGACGAAACAGACGAAACGCAGGGAGCCGGGTGGGCCGACTACGACGGGGCCATTCTCGCTGAAGGTTCCGGATCCGAAGCCGCCCGTCAGGCGGTGAGTGATCTCAGCTGGACGTCTGAGGGATTGACGCACGGCTTCCAGCTTTGGAGACGGCCCGAAGCCGCGTCCGGGAGCCGCTCCGGAAACTGACGGGCCGTGTTCCGGGAGCCGCGCCCTCGCGCTCAACAAACCGCCTCTCAGCGGCGACGCGGCGGACGTGGTCCGGGGTATTGGTAGTAGGTGCAGGCGATGCGGGCGTTGTAGAGCTTGCGGCGGCGGCCGGCTTTCTTTCCGTACAGCCGTTCGAAGTGCGGATGTGACGTCAGCACGTAGGCGGACCAGGTCTCCAGGTCCGCGAACTGGCGTCCCATCTGTCGATAGAGCCCTTCGGCGTCTTCCTGCTCTCCCAGACGCTCGCCATAG
Organism: Planctomycetaceae bacterium; assembly: GCA_029259845.1. Lineage (GTDB taxonomy): Bacteria > Planctomycetota > Planctomycetia > Planctomycetales > Planctomycetaceae > JAHBXU01. The sequence goes on from JAJDEI010000068.1 coordinate 2,690, forward strand.
GGTGGGTTGATGATCAGGCAGCCGTACTTGTGAGGCGTGCTGAACTCGGCGAGCGGCTTCTGTTGGAAGTGGATGTCGTCGGTGACTCCGGCCGCCGCGGCGTGTTGCCGGGCGAGCGACAGGGCCGTAGTGTCAATGTCCGTGCCGTTGATCCGGAAATCGAGTGATTCGCGGATGACGTCTCGCGCTTCGGCCCGGGCCTGGCCCCAGAGACCGGCATCCACCTGCGGCCATTCGTCTGCGACAAATGAACGGTTGAGTCCCGGAGCGATGTTGCGTCCGATGAGGGCCGCTTCGATGGGGATCGTGCCGCTCCCGCAACAGGGATCGGCGAAGGGCCGCGACTCGTTCCAGTAGCTGAGTTGCACGAGGGCGGCAGCCAATGTCTCTCGCAGCGGTGCCTTTCCCACCAGTTTGCGATATCCGCGCTTGTGCAGCCCTGCCCCGCTGGTGTCGATGGTGAGCGTTGCCCGGTCGCGGAGCAGCGTGACGTCGAGGGGATAGCAGGGGCCGGACTCGTCAAACCAGTCGCGACGATAGGCTTTCTTGAGCCGCTCCACGATCGCCTTCTTGACGATCCGTTGGCAATCGGGCACGCTGTGTAGTTGCGATTTGACGGAGCGGCCGCGCACGGGAAACTCGGCGTCGACCGGGAGCCATTCATCCCAGGCCAGCGCATGGGTGCGGTCGAACAATTCGCCGAAGTCGCGGGCTTCAAACTCGCCGATTTCCAGCAGCACACGTTCGGCACAGCGGAGCCAGAGGTTACATCGGGCGATGGCCGCTGCATCTCCGACGAACCGCACACGCCCATCTTCGACGGAAGTCGGCTCGTAACCGAGTTGCTGCAGTTCGCGCTTGACGATCGCTTCGAGCCCGAACGCGGCAGTAGCGATGAGGGTGAGTTGAGACATGCGATTCTGACGCAAGGACAAAAAGCTGCCGAGGGACGCTAATACGACAGCATGGGGTTGAATCGCCAAGACGCCAAGATCGCCAAGTCAAATCCTTGGCAGACTCCACGGAACACGATGCCGTTCTCTGGCTCATCGATCAACGTCGGGAAGATTTCGACGGAATGTCCGTGTTAACCTGCAAAGCCTGTGGCGAACACGAATGGTCTCTGTTCCTCTTGGCGGGCTTCGCGTTTTGGCAGTTTCTCATCACCTCGACCCTGCGCAGCAGCACTCACTTGGATTCATGTCATAGCGCAGTGACGCAACGTATCTTGGCGTCCTACCGGCTTTGCGTCGAACCGTTACGGCGTTTGAAGGGATAGAACCACACGCCATACGGAACAAACCGTGCCTTGAGCGGTTGGTCGAGTCGAACCGGATTGGCGAGCTGCCATCCCTGATGGCCCTCGAGCACAGAGACGGGCACACAGGCGGCGTCTGAGTCGCCAGAGACGCACGGACGGCAGCCGACGATGTCGACGGTGCCGACGAGCAGTCCCCGGGGGAGCGTGTCAGCGTCAAGCGAATGCCGCTCGGCCATCTCACCGGCGGCGGGAATGTCGGCGAACTTCCGACCGGTGTACAAGTAGATGGTCCCTCGGACGTTGGTTGGCTGAGACCGGACCTCGACCGTTTTGATCCCGCGCAGGATCAACTCGGCCCACGGTTGGCGAATGCCGAGCGCAATCAGGTTTCGGTCGGGATGGGTGATCGTGGTCAAATTACTGAAGCCCACGGGTCACACGCCGTGGGGCCTGACGTCATTGGTACCCACGGGGTGTGACCCGTGGGCTTGGGGGGAATCGTCACTCCGACTTCAATCGTTGGCGGAGAACCGCTTTGGCCTGTTTGAGTTGTTCGGCATCTGGCGAGTGTTTGTAATAGTCGTCGAGCGGGAAACATCCGGAGATGATGCCGTTGCGCGGGGCGGTTGTACAGTCGCTGAAGGTGCGACAGATTTTTTTGGCGGCTCGGTAGTCGGCACCGGCGAGCACTTTGGCGGGGAGTTCCCAGTCGCTGAGCACGAGCCGCCCGATGCCGACGAAGTCGACCCACCCTGCCCTGACGACCGCCTGCGCGACGTGCGGCAGGTACTCCTGAAAGTACGAGTAGGCCGTGCCGACGAGCGGAATGTCAGGCAATGCCTGTTTCAAGTTGCGGACGGTCTGAACCTGCCGGACGCAGCCGATGAGCGGGTCTTCGGGCGGCTGATATCCGTCCGAGGGGGGATAGAATGCGGGACGTTGGATGTGCGGATTGTAGTACGGCGAGCCGCAGGAGATGTTGAACAGGGCGACTCCATGCTCGTCGGCCAACAGCCGGATCAGACGGATCGGCTCGGTGAGGTCAACGAGAAGAGGGTTGTCGCGCGAACAACCGAAGCCGGGATACGGGCCCCCGCGAAATTCATCAGGCAGACCGGGGCCGAGCTTGCCGCCGCCGGTTTTGGCGGGATCGGGGTGATACGGCGGCCGGTCGAAGGCGGAGAGCCGGACACCGATCATCAGGTCCGGACACTCGTTGCGAATGGCGGCGACCGTCTCCCGCAGGAACCGCGAACGTCCTTCAAAGTCGCCGCCGTAGGGCCCCGGCCGGTCAAAGCCGGAGAGCGTCTCATGGATCAGATAGCCGTGACAGGCCTTCACATCGACAAAGCCAAAGCCGACATCGCGGGCCATTTTCGCGGAGACGACATAGGCGTCGGTCAGCCGTTTGAGGTCGTCGTCGCTGAGCAGGACCGAGTCGTCAGCCGGGTCGATGCCGAACTTCTCATCGAGCAAGGGATGATGGTAGGCGACCTGCGGTTCCATCCGGTCTTTGCGATGCGGGCGTGAGAACCGGCCGGAGTGCGTGAGCTGGAGGCCGACGAGCAGATCGTCCGTGGCTGATTGGCCGAAGCGGTCCTGGTGGGCCTGTTCGACGGTTTGCAGCAGTGCCCGCATCGGCTCGACGTTTTCCGGACGGTAGAAGAGTTGGTTGGGGTTGGCCCGTCCCGCTGCGGTGACGGTGAAGGCCTCTCCGCCCCAGATGAGCTTGCAGCCGGACTGGCCGAAGTGCTGCCAACGCCGGATCGTGTGTTCACTCGGTTGGCCGTCGGGCCGCCCGTCCCAGCCTTCCATGGGATGCACGCACCAGCGGTTGCCGACGGTGCTGTCCTGGATGTCGAGAGCCGTCGCGAGCGGTGATCGTTCCGCAGCGGAGAGAGGAGCGTCATCGACCGGAATGTCGAGTCCGAGCGAATCCAGATAATCGCGGAACGCCGAGACATTCTTGATGGCACCGATTCGTTGAATGGCCACCCGGCCCGCCTTCCTGGTGTTCGACATGATTGCGATTGGCAGTGATTGCAGGAGCGGTTGCCTCGGCGAGACTTGTTTCTCTGGTCGCTGTTGACCGTCGCATGCGACTCCGTTTGGCTCCGCGGACCCGTGGATGCTGCACGACACGGGTTCAGCGCGAGACGGCGCACCATTTGAGGATTCGTCGACCGCGGGGGGCGTCGGATCCTGCGAAGGAGGTGCGAAACCGCAAGCGACGTTGGCGACGACTCGGGATGGCGAACGTCGAAGGTTGCCCGCTCCGGCACGTATGCTACGTCAGCGGTCGCAGGATGGCTACTCGGCGGTGCCGTGAGCCAGATTGAGACGTCCGGCCGTTTTGAGTTCGGTCCGTTGCGTTTCGAGCGGACCGTCGATGAACAGCACGTCATCAATGACCAGATGGCCATTCAGACTCGTCAGCGTAACACGGGCGCCCCAGTCTTCATCGCCGAGCATCAGGTCGGCCCGGTCTTCGGTGATGGTCATCGCGGTCACCGGTGCGGTGAGGTGCCGGACGATGTCGAATCCGAGGTCGGGCACTTTCCCGAGCTGTTGCCAGACCAGCCGGTCGAGTTCCGAGGAACTGGACCGGCGAACTTCCGTCAGGTCGTCGGCGTAGACCGCGCGCGCCATGGCGTAGACCGGGATGAGCGCCCGCAGGTACTGTTTGAGCGACGAGGGGCGATGAACGGCCGGCAACAGGACGTCATCCACGACAATCTGGCCGTGGCTTTCCCGGAGGATATACGTCAACGTGCGGGTCCCCTGCGAGACGGTGATCTCCGTGAGGGGACCCTGGAAGACGGTCGCCACCACGCGAGGCGGCGTCGGTTCGATTTCGTCCAGCGGGAGGGCAGCGAGCAGCTCTTCGTCGAGGAGGCTCCAGACTTGCTGGTTGAAGTCGCTTGTCGAGGCATGCCGCAGCCGGGTGAGGTCTCCGGTGGCGAGCGCCTGGCTGAAGATTTCCAACATGGCGTGCGACGTGAACAGGGACGAGAGCCGCTTGACTTGTTCGTTGTCGGGTTCGTAGATCGTGACTTCGTTGACTTGATACGTGCCTTTCTCTCCGGAGCGGTCGTTCTCGGCGAGCGCCAGGACAAAGGTGCCGTCGTTGGTTTCGAGCACGAGATCGGCTTGATCCTCATGCATGCGGACCTGGTAGCGGGAGGCGAGCAGGCGGGGGGTTGGCAGCGGCGCAGAGGACAGGTCGCCGACGGCGATGCTGTTTCGGTAAAAACTGTCGGTGCAAAGCTGTTTGAGCTGTCGGCGGTCGTCGCCGTGGTAGGCGGTCAGGAAACCGGAGGCCGCGTTGAGAATTTCCGCCATGCGGCGGGCCGAGCGAATCTGCACGTTCTTGTCGTGGGACTCGACGGCGACGTCGTTGACATGCCATTGGCCGTCGTTGAGATTCAACTCGACAATCAGCTTGGCGCCGGACCGCGGGAGGATGACGACGGCACGGTCCTCTTCGATGCGTGCGTCGGGCCGAAACGTGCTCCGCGTCGAGTGCTTGCCGAGTACCTGCGTGGTGAGCTGCTGCAGATGCGTTGGCGACAAATCGGCCAGAATCGCTCGAAGTTCGGGAGTCGTGATGGCGAGCACGTCTGCACGACCGCCGGTCTGCCAACTGTCGAGGAACTCGCGGACCGTGATCAGCAGGTCCATCGTCTCGGTGACCGACTTGGTGATCGGCTCGTCCATCCCCTTCTTTTTTTGCTGGAGATAGATGTCGTCGACGAGCCATTGGCGGCTGCCCGGCTTTCGTGTCAGCTTGTAGAGCAGTTCCTTTTCCCGTTCGCCGACTTTCACCGTGACTCGTTTTTCGACGTCGGAAATCTCCTCGACGCTGGCGACGGAGACCTTGCCGGCGGGCAGATTCAGAATCTTGAAGTCATCGAGCGACTCTGCCGAACGGAGCGCCTTTTCCTCGAAATTGGAGGAGGTGTGCTGTTTCACCGACTCGATGTCCTGCGCGGCAAGACTGTCGGCGAACGTCTGAATGGCCCGTGCCGTGAGCAGATTGGCACATCCGGACGTCGTGGAGAGGACCACGACAGCGGTGACAGCCGTCAACAACGTCATGACTCGCGGCATGATCGATCTTTCCAAAGGGGCCTCCTGGCGAGGGGGCAGCCGATCTCACCGAAAACGTCGGCTTCTGCTCACCGGCCAAAATCGGGCCGGCTTGCAGCGTGCGGAGGTTCGATGCAAGACGGCGCCACCGGGACGCTCCATCCGGCACAGGGGAGGTGAATTGTGGGGGGGATATCGAGAGAAGTGAGGCGCGGGTTGTCGCAGAACGGTTTTGACAGGTCAACAGAACTCAGCCCCAGCGGTGGGTCTCTGGCATCAACACGCGAAAAACGCCGGTCGGGGTCCGGCTGCCAGAGAAGATGGGGTGGCGGCTTCTCACTGATTCAGGATGCCTTCGGGCTGCGAAAACCAATGCGGCCCTGGGAGGGTTGCGAGGGCGGATCCATCATCTGTTGGAGAATGCGGGTGATCGTCGCGATCTGACTGTCGTGAAGCTGGACCGTCTCCGCCAGCCGCGTGATTTGCTCGACCAGTTCGCCCGGCGTGGCCATCAGCCGCCGCATGCGGACAAACGCCCGAATGATCTCGATGTTGACTGTCACCGCTGTGGGCGAGCGCAGTACGCTGGACAGCATGGCGACGCCATGTTCCGTGAAGACCCACGGTCGTTTGCGGCGTCCTCCCCGGCCCATTTTTGATGTCGCAGATTGCGATTTCAAATCTGTAAACTCTTGCTGTGACAGTTGAAACGCAAAATCTTCCGGGAAACGGGCGACGTTTCGACGGACCTGCTCGTTCAGCCGGCTGGTCGTCACGTCGTAGAAACGGGCGAGGTCAACGTCCAGCATGACCCGCTGCCCGCGGATGACGTGAATCACCTGCTCGATCTCGGTGAGGGTAACTTCGGCTTTCGCTTTTCTGGCTCGCTTTGCCACGGAGATGCCTCGCGTTGCTCTGACCCGGGGTGGCACGGGGGCCATCCTATCCCAAACTTCTCGCCAATCGAAGTGATCGGAACACAAGCCGACTTAGCCGCGGAGCTTGCTCCGCGCTCGAGATCACCTCGGCGGCAGCGCGAACACAGCCCGGCGAGCAAGCTCGGCGCCCCAGTCACGTGATGAATCGCAGCGAGGGATCGGTGTTAGCCGGCCGTCGGAGAGATTTGCAGCAGGACTTTTCCGGTGTGGTGCGGCTCAGTGGCGGCGGCCACGGCGGCTCGGACATCTGCCAGCGGGAACGTATGACTGACTTCAGTGGTGAGGATGCCTCGCTGGATGAGGTGTGTCACGCGGCGGATGAGCCGCAGTTTCGAGGGCAACGTCCGGTTCAGCATCCACGGCCCCAACCAAAAGCCCTCGACGGCCGAGCGGGAGCCAATCAGCGTGCGGGGCAGCAGATGCAGGGGCTCAGGCGTCAGCGAACCGTACACCAGCAGGCGGCCCTGATCGCCCAGACACCGGGCCAGTACCGAGCCGACGATGCCGCCGACCGGGTCGATGGCGCAGCGGACACCCCCGGTTTGCCGACGGACTTGCTCGACCAGACTGTCCGGGTCATCGGTGGTGGCGTCGAACACGAGCACCGCGTCGGCACCCAGCAATTTGAGTTCGCCGACCTGTTCGGTGCGGCGGACGACGTTGACGGTGCGGAACCCGGTCGCGCGGCCGAGACGGATGATCATGCGGCCCAGCGAGGAGCCGGCGGCACTTTGCAGCAGCCATTCGCCGCGCCTGATGCGGTGAATCTGCTCCGTCATCACAACGGCCGACATCGGATTGACGAAGAAGGTCGCCGCCTGCTCGTCCGGCAGGCCGCCGGAGAGCGGCACGACCTGTTTGGCCGGGAGAACGACCTGTTCGGCCCAGTTCCCTCCCGAGCGGTTGAGCACGGCGACACGTTTGCCGGCCATCAGTTTGCCGAGCAATCCGCCGCCGGACGTCTCGACGATCCCCACGCCCTCGAACCCGGGAGTCGCGGGCAACGCCGGTCGTTGGCCGTACATTCCCTGAATGAACATCAGGTCGGACGGGTTGATCGGACTGGCCAGCATGCGGACGCGAACCTCACCTCGCACCGGAGAAGGGACCGGCTGTTCCGTCACGGTGAGAACGTCGGCGGGCAGGCCGCACTGCTCGAACCGCACCGTCTGCATCGCTTGACTCCGTTCGTTCAGTTCATCGGATTGTTGCCGAGGCGGCGTGGCGAATCACGATTCGGGAATCATCGCCCGGTCGGTGTCAGGGAAATTCTCGACCGCCGCTCGAAGACGCCGTCGCCATCGGCGTCTTCGCGAAGTGTGGCAAACCTGCGTGCGTGGTCGATCACCAGTTCCCGCCGTCCCGGTCCGTCGTTGAGTTGCTGGACCCAGGGACGGCCTTCGTGGCCGATCTGCTCCCAGATGTCCACCTGATTCGGTTCGCCGCCCGCTCGGTTCCGGACCTGTCGATGCACCTGTTTGGCTGCCCAGACGACGAACGTTCCTGCCGTCAGTGTGAGGATGATGGGGGCCCAATGGATGCGTGATACGGGCGCGGTCAGTCCGTCGCAAGGGAGATCGTGTGCCGGGAAACGGTCGGCGGGCAGACGATCGATCGGGGCTTCGTCGACCGAGAGGCGCGGAGGGGACACCGGCTCGTCGCCGTACTCGATGAATTCCGACGGATCGGTGTCGGCGACGATCTGCTTGAGGAGCTCGGTTGCCTGCGCGGCGTCCGTTTCCGGGACGGTGAGCACGTAATTGGTCCACCAGGAGGCACTGGGGGCGTCAAAGTGGTTTTGCGTGAGGAGACGCACTTCACACGGCATGTGTCCCTCGAGCTCACAGTGGAAGTAGCCCGCCTCGGCGACGTTGGCAAAGCGGGCGATGGGGACGTGCGGCTGATGCGACGCCCCGTTCGGAGCCGTGGCGTCGGCGGCATCTGCGGGGCCCTGCCATTCCGTCCCGCAATGCGGACACTCGTCCAGGGATCTCGAAAAGTCGTGGCGGCAGTGGGGACAATCTCTCATGAGCACCACTCGTAGAAACCAGGATATCCTCACGCAAGAGGCGGGGAACCGACCGCTCCCCGCTTCTCTCGATGATAGCGCCCCGGCGGACGGGAATCCACACCTTGCCGTGCCAGCGTCGATTCAGAGCCCGGAGCGTCAGCGATGGGGCGTTCGTTTGGGAGTTTGCATAATCCGTACGACTAAGGCTTCAGAGTTTTGTTTCTTGCGCAGATTTCCGACGGCGGTGGTTCCTATTCTCTGTCGTTGGTTGCGGCCCGAGGCCGCGCTGGGCCCATCCGTGAAATCTGTGGTCATCAGGTGACCACGGATGGGCACCGATGGGCACGGATCCGTTGTCTCGCTGTCCGCCGTCAGTCGGCACATGCTTCACGTTCGCAAGAGCGGGTCACTTTTCGGAATTCAATCGTACCCCTATGCTGGTCAGGAGGACTTGAAGATCGGCAACACGTCCACAGGTGGTGACCGGGGTTCGATGGTCAGTGAATTCATTGGAGTTTCAGCGGGCGACCGGCTCCCGATGCGATCGGCAGAGTGTGGCGATCTGTTTCCCAAGCCAGCGCCTTGGTGCCGGTGCGATGGCAGATCCGTCGGCTGGGGAACGCAGCGGTCGTGCCCGTTCTTTCGTCGTGGACATGAGAGCACCCTGGTTTCGTGAATGATCCCGCTCCCTATCGTGACTATCTCCGTCCGCGGGGGCTGACATGGATCAAGACCACGCTGCGGGTGACGGTCGCGGTCCAGTGTCTGGGGGCGGCGGCGCAGCGGTTGTCCGCGGGCACCGTCTCCCCGGTGGCCGAATTCCTCATTGTGGATGTGCAGTGGCCGGAGGCACAGGCCTGGCAACTGGACAATGGGATCGCCTATGGCCTGATGGTGGCCGGAATCCTCATTGCCCTGAGGCCGTCATGGCCGGTGCTGCTGCCGGTCACGGTTTGGTTCATCGCGACTGCGGTCGTTCCGCTTGTGCGCAGCGTCAGCCCCACATCGGTCATCGAGTTCGTCGCGGTTGGACTCCGTTACTTATCCCCGTTGTCCTTGATGATCCTGGACTTCTGGCCGCCCCGTTTGAAGTCGCATCTGGGGCGGACGGTCGTCGCCATGTGGATGCTGCGGCTGGCGGCGACGGCCACGTTTTTCGGAACGGGACTGCTGGCGATTCTGCACAGCGTGGAGCCGGGACCGTCGCTGGCCTTGTTTCAGGAGGTCGCCAATCAGTTGCGTGGGGCACCCTTGTCGAACATCGTGGCCCGCACCGGGCTGGGAGCCGTCGGCGGACTGTTCATGGCGCTGGCCCTGAACATGCTTGTGACTCGTTCCAAGCCGGTTCTTGTGGGGGCGATGGCGATGGGGTTTGTGTCGGCGTTTTCGCGAATGGTGGAGTCCGGGCCGGCGGGATATCCGGAGACGCTGGTCCGCTTCGCCCAAATCGGTGCGCCCCTCGTGCTGTTGTTGTACTTCAGCCTGTCGATCCGGGAGTTCCCCCCGGAAGTGGTCCCGGAGAACTGACGAGGGGGTTTTGCAGATTGGTGACGCTTCAGCCGTTTGAAGTCGCACCGCCGAAACAGAGAGCCGGTTGTGAGTGTCAAGTTGTCGGAAGGAATCACTGCGGAGGTCGCGGAGTTACACAGCGAGTCTTGGGAGGGACCCTATTTTTCCTCTGCGCGTCTCTGCGTGCTCTGCGGTGATCTTTCTTGAGAATGCATTGGATTATCGTGTGGCGTCGTCAGTCCTTCACGGGTTGGCCGTTGGGACTGTGGGGTGAAATGGTTGAAGTGTTGAGCAGATCGGCAGACGGCATGCATTTGAGAATCCTGATCCTGATCGCTGCTGCTGCGTGCTGCGGCGGCACAGCAGCTGACGACTTGGCACCGGTCACGGCAACGGCGGGCGGGGTTGTGGAGGGGCGCGTGGTTTACGAGGCGGACTCCGCCCGGCCGTGGCGGTATCGGCGGTACTATGTCAAGCATCGCAAATCGGGCGAACTGGCCGAGGCGGTAGTCGCCTTGCGGGGACGCACCTTAAAATCGGTTCCGTCCCCGCCGGGGACGAAAATGGACCACAAGATTGACCAGTTCAACTTTCAGTTCGTTCCGGAAACAACGGCGATTCGCGCGGGGGAGAGCATCACGTTCTCCAACAGCGACATGACGACGCACAACGTGAAGTCGGCGGCGAGTATTGCGACGTTCAATGTCAACATGCAGACCGACGACGAGTACACGCATGAATTTGAGCGGGCGGGAGGCATGAGGTCGCCGGTTACGCTTGGTTGCGTGTATCATGGCGGCATGCGGGCGTGGGTGTACGTGTTCGATCATCCGTTTTTCGCGGTGACGGGTGAGAACGGGCGGTTCCGGTTCGAAGATGTCCCGCCGGGCCGGTACACTCTGGAAATGGTGCATCCCGCCGGAAAACTGAGGTGGAAGGAAACCGTTGTCGTGAAGGCGGGCGAGACTATGGCCGTCGAGGTGAGGTTGTCGCCGGATCAGAAGACGTTGCAGTGACGGGGTGATGGAGTGAAAGGGTGAGTCGCAACGATGAATCTTCGTCGGCTCACAGCCAACAGCGGGTCGCACCGGTTGTCCCAAGCGGTGCCGCGCAGCGGCAGGAAGCTGGTCCTTCACCGGACGTTCACGCGAAGGCTTCTTGTCGCCCATTCTTGAATGTCAATACGGCCAAATCGTCAACGATGAACGACCAACGACCAACGAATACGACCACAAGGCTCTGACCGAGAAACGAGGCACACATGCTGGATCAGCCGGTATCGCGGAGAGATGTTGTTCGCTGGGGGGTGGCGTCGGCGGCCGCGGGAGTGGCCCTGATGGCCGATCCGCGATTCCTGTTTTCCGCCGAGGGGCCGGACGAGGAGTTGGTCCCCTTTCTGGAAACGCCGCGCACGCCGCCGAACCGGCTCGACTGGGAAACACTCGACAGTTGGCTCACGCCCAGCGATCAAGTGTTTAACGTCCAGCACTACGGCGTCCCGGAGTTTGAGACGGACGGGTTTCAACTGGAGATCACCGGTCTGGTGGATCGGCCGCAGGCGCTGTCGCTGGATGACCTCAAAGCCCGTCCCCGCCGCGACCAGTTGATGACACTGGAATGCTCGGGCAACGGAGCGTCCGACGGTTTCATGAACGCGATCTACAACAGCCGCTGGACCGGGACGCCGCTCGCTTCGCTGCTGGAGGAGTGCGGCATTCAGCCGGAAGCAAAAGAAGTTGTGTTTTTCGGACACGACACCAAAGAGGAGACGCTCCGCCCGGGGACCAAACGGGAGCTGACCGTCGAGGTGCCGTTCGGCCGCAGTTTGTCGATTGAAGACGCAATGAACCTGCCGCTCCTGCTTGCCTACGAACGCAACGGCGAGCCGATCGAACATCGGAACGGAGCGCCCGTGCGGTTGATCGTTCCCGGATGGTATGGGATCGCCAACGTCAAATGGCTGCGGCGAATTGAAGTTCGCGACCGTCGCTACATGGGACGGTATATGGGCCGCGACTACGTGACCGTCCGGGGCGAAAAACGCGGCAACGAAGTCGTGTTCGTCGAGACCTCCGTCGGCCGGATGAACCTCAAGTCGATCGTGGCCCGCGTGACCCGTCAGGAGGCGAGCGACGGGAAAGTGCCGCTCAAAGCATACGGAGCCGCATGGAACGACGACTCGACCGAGATTGCGGCGGTCGAAGTCCGGCTCGATGACGGCGAGTGGCAGGCGGCGGTTCTCGATACAGAGCCGCGGGATAAGCATTCGTGGGTCTTCTTTGCGATCGATTTGGGAACGGTGGAAGCGGGGGAGCATACGCTCGTTTCGCGGGCCGTGAGTGCAGATGGACGGGTTCAGCCGTCCGCAGACGACGACGAGATTGCTCTCAAGAAAACGTACTGGGAAGCGTACCAGCAATGGCCGCGGAAGATTTCGGTGGACGCCTGATTGCGGGCGGGTGCCCTGCCCGGTTCGGTCCTGCGGAGCATCCTGTCCGCACCGTTGTGTGTATCTTGTGACGAGTGCCTTGCCAGGCTTTGATTCGGCGCGTTGGAGTTCAAGCTTTAGCTTGCCCCGGCAGCCTAAAGGCTGAACTCCAACCATGAATTCTTGGTTTGACAGAGCATCAGCGGAGCGAGGAATTCAACAATGAATCCGGTCATCCTTTGCAACATCTCAATCCTCCTTGGGGCTTTCGGTATGCTGATGGGAGTCGTCGGCAGCGGAAAAGACTTGGCGATGGGGCTGCAAGGCGCGGTCCTGTTTGCCGGCGGCACAATCGGGTCGGGCGTTCTGAAGAGAGATGGCTGACCCGAGCCAATACATGCGGGCGCACGGCCCGGTTTCGCTGGTTCTCACACGACGAACCCCTCGGCCGATGTGGCCGCCCAACCTCGACCACAGGGCCATTCAAAGTTTCACTTGGGAGAAGGCCGGCCGGGACAATCTCAATGGTCACCCGAAGCGTCAGCGAGGAAGCGAACGTGAGTGAGCGATTCGTCCCTCGCTGACGCTTCGGGTGACGAGGTTGCCCTGCTTCAATCTTTGGAAAGCCCTGACTTCGACCACCACCTTCGGGACAACACGATCCACTTATGCAACTTGGTCTTTTCATTTCGTTAATCGTGTTTGTGCTCGATCTGTTCGTCCCGCGCGGGGTGAGTGCGGGCGTCATGCATATTCTGGCGGTGATGGCCACGCTGACCTGTCCCAAGCGGCAGCAAACGTTGATCGTCGCTGCGGTCGCCACCATCTTCGTGCTGGCGGCCGATATCTTTGCGCCGGGGCCGGGAGAAACCGAGCTGTGGAAGATCATGTTCAACCAGGTGTTGATCGTGGCCGCCATTTGGGGAACGGCCTTCGTGATTTACCTGCGCGGCAAAGCCGTCGACGAACTGGAAATCGTGAGCAAGCGGCTGGGCAAGGAACTCGATTATGCCTCACGGCTGCAACTCAAGCTGTATCCGAACGAAAGCCCCCGGATCGAAGGGATTGATGTTTCGGGGATTGTGATGCCCGCCGAACGGCTGTGTGGCGACTACTACGATTTTCTGGAGATGCCGGGCAGCACGCACGGATTTGTGATCGGCGACGTCAGCGGGCACGGGGTCGGCCAGTCGCTCATCATGAGCGAAGTGCGGTCTGCCCTCCGCAGTCTGGTCAAAACCGAACACGACTTGGGGACCATTCTCGGAGCGGTCAATCGCAGATTGTGCGAGGATGCGCCCGACGAGATTTTCGTGACACTGATGATCGTGCGGCTGGATCCCCAAACCATGACGTTTACTTATGCGACCGCCGGCCACAGCGGACTGCTGTTTCGCGCATCGGGCGAGTGCGAGGAACTCCGCTGCGAGAGCCTGGCATTGGGCCTCAGTCCCGAAGCGCAGTATGCGACGCAGGCACAACGGGAATTCCACGTGGGGGAAACGCTGTTGTTGTCGACGGACGGGCTGGAGGAACGCCACTCTCCGGCAAGCGAATTGTTCGGGCGCGAACGGCTGATCAGCGAAGTTCGCGACTCCGGAGACTGTTCGTCGGAGCAGTTGATCAAAAGGCTGGTTGATGCGGCGGGCAAGTTTGCCAAGGGGCTCAAACCACACGACGATGTGACGCTCGTTGTCATCAAGCGGACCGGCACGGCGGCCGAAGTGAGCGAACGTCCCCGCAAGAAAAAGGAATCCGGGCGGCGCGTCCGGTCACGCTGAGGCGTTGTGTGATGCGTGGTCGCCCATCGCGCTTCGAAGTCGCATCTGTGAGATCTTCCTCATTCGGGGAGGCTCATCGGGAGCGTCGGCCTTGCACAGATTCTCCGGGGTCAAGGAAGGCGTTGGTGGGCCGGGATTCGCCTTTGCCCGATCACGGTTGCAATCGGGCGATTGCGGACGATACTGGTCGCTTGGTTTCCGAAAGTCTTTTGACGGCATGTCGTTCGAGCGATGAAACTTCTTCGCGGCTTCACCGACCCGGCGGCCTACTCGGACGGATACGTCTCGATCGGCAACTTCGACGGCGTGCACCGGGGCCATCAGAAGATGATCGCCACGCTGGCCCGGCAGTCGCATGCTGACGGCGTGCCGGCCGCCATCATGACTTTCGACCCGCATCCCATCGCCCTGCTCGCGCCGGAGCGGATGCCGCCCCGGTTGAACACCGTGGAGCAGAAGGCCGAATTGCTCGAACAGTGCGGCGTCGACGTCCTCATCGCCTATCCGACCGACCGTGAACTGTTGGGCCTGTCCCCGGAGGAGTTTGTGGGCCGCATCGTGCAGAGCGAATTGCATGTGCGAGGATTAGTCGAGGGTCCCAACTTCTGTTTCGGGAAGGACCGCGCCGGAGATGTCGCGCGGTTGCGGTCACTCTGCAACGCGACGGGATTATCGTTAACGATTGTCGAAGCGGTGACTGACGGAGACGTGATCGTCTCCTCCAGCGCGATTCGGACGGCCATCAGCGAAGGGCGAATGGCCGATGCGGTCGCCATGCTGGGGCACCCGTATCGGCTGACCGGAACGGTCGGGAGCGGTGCCGGACGGGGACGGGCAATCGGCGTTCCGACGGCCAATCTCAGCGGCATCGAGACCTTGCTGCCGCGCGACGGCGTGTACGCGGGGCGTGTCAGCCTGGAAGGCGTTTCGCATCCGGCTGCCGTCCATCTCGGACCGAACCCCACATTCGCAGACGAGGACCGCAAACTCGAAGTGCACGTCGTCGGCTATTCCGGCAATTTGTACGGGCGATCTCTCAGCGTTGACCTGATCGACCGTGTTCGTGATACGATGCCGTTTCCTGATGTGACGGCGCTACAGGCTCAGTTGAACCAGGATATGGCCACGATTCGCCGCATGGGAGGCAAGACTCCCTGACGGCTTCCCGGACGACGGCAACACGCTCAGACGTCACCGTTCGCGATTCACAACTCGCTCTTTGCACTTCACTACTCCCAGATCGCCCATCCCGCATGACCATCGACTGGCAACCGCTCCAAAACCTGATCGAATCGCACGGGCGGTTCGTGCTGACCAGTCATGTCCGTCCGGATGCGGATGCCCTCGGTTCGGAGATGGGCATGGCGCTGATGCTCGAATCGCTGGGGAGATCGGTCCGCATCATCAATCCGTCAGAGACACCGGACCATTTGAAATTCCTTGATCCCGAAGGTCGCGTCCAAAAGCTGGGCAACGGCGTCAAGCCGCCCGCCGCCCGCGACACCGATGTGCACATCGTCCTCGACACGAGTGCCTGGCAACAACTGGCGGACGTCCGCAAGGTGCTCGAGTCCACCGAGGCGAAGAAAGTCGTGATCGACCATCACGTGAGTTCAGACGACCTGGGAGCAATCGAGTTCAAGGATGAAACCGCCTCGGCGACGGGCGTGCTCGTCGCCGAACTGTCGCAGTTTCTCGGCGTGCGGCCCTCGCGGCAAATGGCCGACAGCCTCTATTGCGCGATCGCCACCGACACCGGCTGGTTTCGGTTTTCCAACACGGACAGCCGCACGCTTCGTGTGGCGGCCGATCTCATCGAGTGCGGCACGAAACCGGACCTGCTCTATCAGCAGCTCTACGAGCGGTCGTCACTCGCGCGGCTCAAGCTGCATGGGATCGTCCTCAGCCGTGTTTCCGTCAGTGATGACGGACGCATGGCCCATACCTTCGTCACGCGAAAAGACTTCAAAGAGACCGGCACGCATCCCTCGGACACGGAAGACCTCGTTAACGATTGCCTGACCATCCAGGGAACAGAGTGTGCGTTTATCATCGTGGAACAGATTTCCGGGCAGATGAAAGTCAGCTTCCGCAGCCGTACGAACCTCGACGTCGCAGCGGTGGCGGAGCAGTTCGGCGGCGGGGGCCACAGAAAGGCATCCGGAGCCATGCTCCCCGAACCGCTCGCCACGGCCCAACAACGGATCATCCAGGCGCTTCAAGCCGCGCTGGATCCCACGGACAGCCCCACCGATAAGCGGTAGGCGTTGGTTGTGCCTCAGGACGTTCCGCAAGTAGAGTACGTGCCAATGAACGGGCTGCGCATGTTCCGGCGACAGCAACAACCAGCGCTTGCGGATGAGCACTCGTCATTGGCGTCCTGACGCTGTCAGGCCGTGCAAATCCGCATGCGATGTTCGACATCAATCCCCGAAGTTCTCAATCCCGAACGGCGGTATCCCTCCCCAAGGACGATCGAACTGATGACCGACGACTTACCCGCGTCTGGTGGCGATGAACCACGACGAAACTTCCTGACCAAACTGATGGCCCTCGCCGTCGGGTCAGTCGTCGGCCTGGTCCCGCTTGCTGCGGGAATCGGCATGATCCTTGACCCTTTGTTCAAACAGCGGCGGAGTCTCCTGGGCACCGATGCAGAGGGGTTCTTGAAGGTCACCTCGGCGACGTCGCTCGCCCCGGACCAAAGCCCGCGGATGTTCAAAGTCATTGCCGATCTGCAGGACGCCTGGAACAAGTTCCCCCAAACCGAGATCGGCTCGGTCTATCTTCGCCAGAACGAAAGCGGGGAGGTCCAATGCCTCACCGCCCGCTGCCCCCATCTCGGCTGCACGGTGGATTACAAGGCGGACCAGCAAATCTTCTCCTGTCCTTGCCACAATAGCTCCTTTAAGATTGACGGAACCCCCAATAACGATATCCCGCCCCGCGGCATGGACACGCTCCCTGCCCTGAACCGTGATGGCGAGGTCTGGGTCAAGTTCGAAAAGTTCCGCGCCGGCGTTCACGAGAAACAGCCGGTGTGATGTGAACGGTCGGTCGTCGGCTGTCAGAAACACAACAGACGTCAGTTGAGTCCTCCCGGTTCACTCCTGCTCACTCACCACCCCATGCTCGACAGCTTCCGAAACTGGCTTGACGACCGCACCGGTTACCGCGACCTGCTGGAGGAAGCGCTCAACGAACCGATCCCCGGCGGGTCACGATGGCGGTATGTGTGGGGCAGCACGTTGGTGTTCACGTTCGCCGTGCAGGTGATGACCGGCCTCGTCCTGTGGGCCGCCTATGCGCCGAGCACACGCACCGCCTGGGAAAGCGTGTACTTCATCCAGCATGAGATGACGCTCGGCTGGCTCGTGCGCGGCATCCACCATTTCTCTGCGCAAGCGATGATCGTTCTATTGGCCATTCACCTCGTGCAGGTGGTGATCGATGGTGCCTACAAGGCACCGCGCGAGGTCAACTTCTGGCTCGGTCTCGTGCTGATGCAAATCGTGATGGGCCTCGGTCTCACCGGGTATCTCCTCCCGTGGGACCAGAAGGGCTACTATGCAACCCAGGTGGCGACGGAGATCGCCGGCTCGGTCCCAATCGTGGGCACCTCCCTTCAGCGGGTCGCCCAGGGCGGTTCCGAATACGGCCACCACACATTGACCCGCTTCTTCGCCCTGCACGCCGGGCTGCTGCCCATGCTATTGGTCGCGTTTCTGGGGCTGCACATCTACGTCTTCCGCCGACATGCGATTCATGTCAAGGACCCCAAAGGCAGGCCGGAGGAGAAGTTCTGGCCCGACCAGGTCCTTAAGGATGGTGTCGCCTGTCTCGCGGTGCTCGTTGCCGTCATGGGGCTGACCATTTGGAAGGGGGCCGAACTGACCGCACCGGCCAACCCGGCCGAATCCTATTCCGCCGCGCGGCCCGAGTGGTACTACCTGTTCCTGTTCCGTTTTCTGAAGTTCGAGTGGGTCTCGCGGGCGGGTGAATCGACGGGGCTCGGTGAAGCCTTGGGAGCGGTCGTGATCCCCGGCCTGCTGATGGGCGTGCTCGTGCTCATGCCGCTCATCGCCCGAGTGCGCCGGGGACATTCCTTCAACTGTCTCTATCTGTGGGTCATGCTCCTCGGCGCGGGGGCCCTCACCGGTCTTGCGATCTATGAGGACTGGTCCAAGGAGGACGCCGCGGGGCGAGATTTCCGCGCGGCCTACCACAAAGCGCACGTCGACGGCGAGCGGGCCGTCGAACTGGCTCAATCCCCCAGTGGCATCCCCCCCGAGGGAGCCATCACGCTGCTGCGGAACGATCCGCTCACGCAGGGGCCGTTCCTGTTTGAACGCTCCTGCATCGAATGCCACCAGCCGGCGGCCCGCGCCGGCGAATGGATTCGTTCCCGCAAGGCAGCCGACGGCAGCAAGAAGACGATCGTCATTTCCCCGAAGGCACCCGAGTTGGCCGACCCGCGGCACCCACGCGAAATTCGCTTCGGCAGCCGCGACTGGATTCGCTCGGTGCTCACCAACTTCCGTGGCCACTTCGAGGCGCTCGGCAACATCACCATTGAGAACGGAGCGTCGAAGGAACGGTCCGAAGCCGCTGCCGCCATCCTGGACGGTATGATGGCCGACTGGTCCGAATCCAACGGGTCTGTCCTCACCGCCGACGCCAACCGAGCGGACTTCGACGCCCTGGTCGAGTTCCTCTATGCGCAGGGCAAACGTGGCGATGCCCTGCCCTTCGACGATCCCCAAGTGCACCGAGGCCGCACGATCTTCGACAGCGGGCAATTGACGAAGGGGACCGTCGATGCCTGCACCGGCTGTCATACCATGCACGCTGGGGGTGACGCGGAGCCACTGTCGGAAGACCTGTACCCCATTCTCACCGGTTACGGCGGCAACGAGTGGTTGACGGCGTTCATCGCCCATCCGGAGGCCCACTACGGCGGCAACGGCGAAGGCAACAACGCCATGCCGGGATTCGCCGACCAGTTATCGTCGCATCAACTCGACCTGCTGGTCCGCTGGCTCACCGGTGATTACTATCGGCGGGAGACGGGAAACACCGACCAGTGACTGGGTGGCACCACTCGGTCACGACCGTTCGGATTTCGGACTTCCTTTGGACTTCGGTATTCGAGTTTCCCCGGAGGGGCGCATGAGCCTTTTTAACCGCAAAGACTGGAACGTCGTCGCCGTGATCTACGAACGGCAGGACCTGTACCAGATCAGCGGTCAGCGGGCCAAAGGGGCAGCCGCCGACAAAGCCCGCGACGGCGCGAAAGGGCATCCCCGCACAATCTACTGGGCCGCGTTTGACCAGAAGGGGGCCCTCATCGAAGGCGGTCCCGGTCCCGGTGCCAATAACGTCCCCGCCGACGCCCTTAAGCGGATGGACCGCGAAATCCGCACCAACCGCAGCGTCCTCGGCGTCCTCCGCGCCCTCGAAACCAGGGAGTCCGAACGCCTCGCCAAACCCCTCGTGTGGACCGGCTACCCCAAAAGAACGACCGATTAACGACGTATCACCGATGTGTCCGCGGACCGTCCGACGGTACTCGAAGTTGAGCGTTATCCCCGGCGCTGGCGGGCAAGCCGGCCAGTGCCACCCGATCGACGGGGGCGGCCACCCTATCGGCAAGACGTGCCGCGAGAGTGGGCTGCGATCCCCTCGCTCGATAATCTGACACCACGCGATAGACTTTCCTCAACGACGAAAATATTCACATTGGCTGGAGACGAAGCAGATGGCGAAAAACAAGGATCGAAAGAAGAAAGAACGGGAACGGCGGGTCGCCCAGAAGAAACTGGCCGCGTCCGTCAAGCGGAAAAAAACCGCCAAAGAGTCGGAATCGACGTTTCCCAAGTCGAACAAGACCTTCACGCCGGCAACCCTCCCGAAGACGGACCACGTTGTTACCAACAAGAAGAGTCCCTTCACCCAGCGGCGCAGCGGGGGTTGACAGTGAGTAGGGTGGGCTTAGCCCACCAGCAACTGTGTCGAAACGTTTCAATCATCATCTTTCGAGACGTGGTGGGCACAGCCCACCCTACATCACTACATCACTGTGGCAGTGGTAGATCAGGCTCCCGCCGGACGCGATGGGCGTTCAGCCCCAGCACGTCATTGTCGTCAGGCAGGAGTGAACTTGTCATGCTGGCACCGAGTCTTGGATGTCAGACGGTGACAACAAGCTAACGCGAACTCCGTCCATCAACATGTCGTTCATGACTTCGAACCATTCTCCGGTTAATTCAACATCCAAAACATGTTCCACCGGAGGATTCTTCGAAGCGGCAACGTGCAACGTCAGACGATATTGGCCCGGTTCGACCAAGTGTGTGAGATGGTTCGGTTGGGCTTCGACGTCAAAGCTCAGAATGGTCTGTTCCGGATTGAATGACGGACTGTTCTCTCCAAGAATGTCCAATCGGTCCTGTGGTCGTATGATGTGCCCGATGTCGCAGAACCGTTCCATTCCGGGAGAAATGCCGTCCAGGATCGCTGTCCCAAGGTTTGTCCATTTGAGGTTCATCGAGTATCTGCGAAGCAGCGCATAGCTGCCATCGTCCTGCCGCATTTGTAAATCCGTGGCCAAGACCTCGACTTTTTCAGCTCTTCGAGTTCCCTTGTTCGCAATTCGCAATCGCAGGTAGTAACAGGGGACCTCAGCCACCTGTCCGTTCGCTTCGAATCGCATCAAGGGCTTGTCCCAATAGTCGGGGCCGTGGACGTACGTGACTTCCAGTTCAGGACGCCAAATCCACGACTTGATAGCATCCAAGAACAGTGCAACGAACGCAGCAAAGATTGCCGCAGCGATCGCAAGGGACATGGAAGAACCATCAGTTGCACTGAAGCTCATCCAAGCGATAAACAGATAGACGCCCAAGAGGAGAACAACGGCAACGATTCCACGACGCCTAGTAGATGCAGAACACCAGCTCCACAGTTGCCAAAGATTCTTCATCATTTTACTCCGGCGACCGCAGGCCTTTTCCTGAGTCACGTTTCAATTCTGGGCATCGTGGCAGCGGCACAATCCACTCGTGCCCTCGCTTTGCATGATCGAACGAATACGTGTCTGATCAGTCCAAAGCGTTCGGGTGATCAACTGCAAGAGCGCGCCAATGTTGGCAACACTCGGAGTCTATGTCGAAACAACCGCATCTCGACCGTTTGGTGACGTCTAGGTTGAACGACTAAGGACAGTCCCTGGATCACCGTATTCTGAAAAATTCTGAATACCTGATGATTTCATCGAGTTTGGAGCAGAGATTATCACAATGCCACCAGCACGTAGGCGATCGCGATGACGATCTGCACGGCGGCGAAGGGGGCGGCGGTTTTGACGAAGCCGGTGAAGGTCAGCGGGAGCTTTTCGCGGCTGATGATCGTCATCGCCACGACCGTCGAGGCGGAGCCGATGGGGGTGATGTTGCCACCCAGGTTGGCACCGAAGATGACACACCACCAGTCGGGGGAATCGGTGGGCGTGTCGAGACCGGCGAGGATTTTGGCCAGCATGGCGGCGAGCGGAATGTTGTCAGTCACCGAACTGGCGACAGCGGATGACGTGAGCAGCACGGCGGATGCGGCCGTTCCCGGCAGGGCGAGGACCGCCTGGATCCCCTGCCCGATCACATCCAGCACGGCGGCGTGCTCCATCACGTTGATCACCACGAATAGCCCGGCGAAAAACGCGAGCAGGTCCCAGTCGACCGCCGCGTAAAATTTGTCCACGTCGTGCCTGTAAGCCCACAGCATCACGCCGGCGAAAAACAGCGCGACAAACCCCATGCCCAGTTTGTCGAGGTTCCACGGCAGGGCCGACTGAAACGACAGCGACAGAATGAACGCACCGAGCACCGACACCGAGAACCAGAAGAACCGGTTTGACGGCACGTTCTCATTCTCATCGAACCCGGCGACCATCGCGGCGGCTGCGGATCGGGCCTTGTCGTCAGCGAGGCCGTTCACGCCGAACCGCCACTTGCCCAGCAGCAGCGTTGCCGCCGTCGACAGGACCACGTACGGGGCGCTGACCAGAAAGAACCTCACAAAGCTGATCCCCGCCGTGTTGCCGACGATGATGTTGGGCACGCTGGAGATGAGCGTGAGCAGTCCGCCCACGTTGGTCAGCAGCCCCTCGATCAGCAGAAACGCCAACAGCAGGTCGTTTCGCTCGAGCTTGCGGAGTGAGACGGTCGTCAGCGAGCCGATAATGATCATAGCCGTTACGTTGTTGAGCACGGCGGAGAACAGCACCGTCAGCGAGCCGTAGGCGATCAGCAGCCGCCAGGGGTCGCCTCCGGTCAGTTTGGTGACCTTGATCGCCATCCAGGTGAACACGCCGCTGCGACTGGTGACTTCGACGAACAGGCTCGCTCCCAGGATGATCGTAATCACGCCCCAGTCGATCGCGGGGATGTAGACCGGCAAGTGGATCTCGTGCCCATCCGGAAGCGTGATCGCTCCGAACGGAAGGAGCCGCTCACCGGTGACGTAGCCGACGATCGTCTCCAAAACGAGGCACAGACCGGCAAACGTGCCGACGATGATCGACTTGCGGGCATGCAGCTTCTCCTCGAACGCCAGCGCGGCGATCATCGCCGCCAGCAGGAATGCGAACAGCGCGGTGACCCACCCTGCCACGTGGGCGGCGTCGTGAGCAGTTTCGGCGGCGAGAAGAAGCGTGGGGGACATCCGTTTTTCGATGAGGTCAGTAGTCAGTTGTCCGAGGTCAGTTGCAATGAAGTCTTCGCCTGTCACCACGCACAACGGACGATGGACCACGGACAGCATCTCACAACAACAGCAACATCCGGTCGATGAGTTCCACACTCAGTGCGTAGGCCATGCCGTGCATGGCGAGTTGGTCGTCGTCCTTGGTGTTCACGAGCAGCAGGTCGACGTTGTGGCTCTCGGCCAGTTGGCGATATTGCTGCAGATGACGGCCGCGGGCGATGCTGGAGTGAAAGGCCACGTCGGGCCGGCGGGCGCGTAACTCCGTCAGAGCGGTCTCGATAAAGTCGCCCGCCTCCTTGAGCAGTTGCCGCTCGATCAGCGTGCGCGCCTGCGGGGTGTCGATCTCCGGGATGCGTTGGATGGCCCGCATGTACCGCTCGAAGACGGCGTCGTCTTCCACATGGCACAGCCACATTTCCCCGCCATCGGGCGTCATCGCGGCTCCGAAAATGATGAGCCGATCGTCGCCGGCGATATGATCGGTCACGGCCATCACACATCGTCCGGGCGTGCCATCAATCGGCCGCGGATCGGCCGCCGTCCCCGGAAGCACCAAAACGGGCGAACTCAGCACTTGCGTGAGCACGTCGAGATACACGCCCAAACTGTGCTGCGGGACGAGCGATTCTTCGAACAGATGCCGGTAGGTGACGACCAAATCCGGACTCTGCGCGCCGAGCCGGTCCATCAACGATCGTACGTCGGCATAGTCCCCCCGTCCGTTGACGTGCCATGTGCGGACACTCCTCAGCTTGGGCAGAAACGCGGACAACTGCTCGCGCACGGCCTCTGCCTGCTCGGACGGCTGGTCCGTCACCAGGGAGACGGTTTCGAGCGGAACCTCGGCAAAGGTAAACGCTTCCCGCTCCGCCCGCCGAAACATCGACTCGAATTCATCAATCTGATCTCGCTGATCCATGTGCGGGAGTGTAACGGCCGCGAGCGAAGCAGAGTAGTGGCGACTGGGGCCAGGCTGACCAGCGCACGCCTCCGTCAGCCATTGCAGTCCTTCTCGGAACCAGAAAGAATGAGCAATACTCCAAAAGTGTGCCAGGCTTCCGGCGATGTCATCGCGGTTCCTTGCGCGTGTGCGTAACAAACATTTTTTTACAGTCAACTACCACACCCGGCATGAATTCGAATCTGCTCATTTTGCCTTTGTTGATTGTCTCGATGCTCGGTTGCGATGTCCCGCATACGCCATCGGAAAATCCGTCAACAACGAACAGAGCAAGCGAAGGGGCACTTTCAAGAACCGAAGCAAATCAAAATCCCATCGCAACAACGGTTGTGAGCCTGAGGAATCCTCATTCCGTCAAGCGGTTTCTTGAAGCCGAACTCGCCATACAGTTCGAGGAGACGACTATCGGATTTAAGGCGGACAGCAAAAGGGTAGAAGCCGAGATTTGGACAGTCGGATCTGATAATACAGTCACCGAGTTTCACGTCCTTTTTGATCCGTTGTCGGACGAATCGGTTGAGAAGTGTTTGCAAATGACCCGTCGAATCCTTAAGGCAAGCGGCGAAGATGCCTATGAAATTGAAGATAAGGTGGACAGGGGGCGGGACGCATTTCCCCCTCAAAGTGATGACGACGTGGAATTGCGGTTTGCAAATGGCGCATATGTCCGCTTCTCCGTCTGGGTTCGGGGCGATCAGGAACGAGTTGGTGTTGTGATCTCGCCGAACTAATTCTTGGGACTGAGGAGTGTTCTTCGAGATCTTGTCTTCCGGCGAGTGGCGTGTTGCGGTCATGCTGATGCGTGCCGCACCGCGACGTTGACGACCGAATGAGTTTGGTTTGATCGGTACACTCGGTCCCGCGTACAAAAGTACCGAGTACTCGTTTCTGATCTCGACTCACCGGTTCCGATGCGGTCATTTTGAACTTCGCAGCAGCCAATACACCGGTCCCCCGCTCAGCACGGCGGCGGTGCCCCACAGGGTGGGACCGGGGTTCTGGAGGACGGCGAAGACCATCAGCGTCCCGGTTGCAAGCAAAAACAGCAGCGGTGGGAGCGGATACAGCGGTACGGAAAAGTCTGCCGACCCCTCTCCTCGACGCCGCAGTACGAACAGGCTCGATACGGCGAGGCTCGTCAGCAGCACCAGTCCCACGGTCGTGAAGTTCAACAGGCTCGCAAAGGCGTCTGCCGCACCGGCAATCAGATACGAGCCCCACAACAGCAGTACCGATGACAATCCCAGCGTGATCACCGCTGCGGCGGGCGTTTCGCGGCTCTTGAGCAAACGGCCCGCATAACGAGGGAAAATTCCGTCGACCGCCATCGCGTAGCAAATCCGCGAACCAGTCAGCAGGTACGCGCTGACGGAGGCGAGAATCGTCAGTCCGATCAGCACCGACAGCGGCTCGGACACCGCCGGACCAAACAGTGAGCGGGCCGCCGTCTCGGTAATCGCCTCGACCTGTTTGTGCTCCGCATTCCGTAACCCTTCGGGGTCAATCGCATAAACATAGGCGACGTTCATCGCGATGTACAGCAGCGTCACAATCACGCAGCCGGAGAGGATCGACCGGGGCAGCGTTTTCGAGGTGTCGGCGATCTCACCCGCCAGATACGCGCTCGCGTTCCAGCCGGAGTAGCCATAAAACACATACACGAGCGACGTCACCGCGACGGGGACACTTTGCTGTGACAGGCTGCGTCCGGCCGCAAAGTGTTGCCAGTCGCCGCGCCCATAGGCGATGCCGACGACGACAAACGTCAGCAGCAACGTGAACTTGATCGCCGTGGTTGTGTTCTGTAGCCAGGAACTCGACCGCTGCCCGCGGCAATGCAGTCCGGTGAGGACGAGGATCACGATCGTCGCGACCGTCGGCGTGATCCAGTCGCTCCAGGTTGCTCCCGACTCGACCCAACGCACCCGCAACGGCAGCATGCCATACACGGCCATCGCATGCGAGATGACGGCGGTCGGTCCTGCGAAGCCGAGCAATAGCGTCGCCCAGCCGTACGTGAAGCCGACGCCGTCGCCGTACGCCGTCCGTACGAAGACGTAGTCGCCGCCTGCTTTGGGCATCAGCGTCGCCAATTCGGCGAACGTCAACGCTCCCATCAGGCTGACAATGCCGCCAACGGTCCACAACACGAACAGCGCCGAGGGGCTTTCCGTGTCCCGCAGAATGTAACCCGACGTCGTGAGAATGCCCACGCCCACCATGCTGGCGACGGTCACCAGCGTCGCCGTCCAGTAGCCAAACCGCCTCGGGAGAGCTGCGTCGCTCATGCGATATCCGACAAGGAGACGTCCAGTCGCGAGGCTAGCTCGTTGATCTGCCGCCAGGTCTCGTCCGGGATCGGCACGCCTTCGGCTTCCCGTTGCTGTCGGCGGCGGACTTCGATTTCGCCCGGCAGCAGAATCTCCTCGACTCCCTCCATGCGGCGGCTGCTCTTGAGGTGCGCGACATACGTCTCGGCCATCGCATCGAACTGGGAACGGGGGACGAACTGTTCGATGTCAATCAGATACATCCAGACGCCGTTGCAGCCGGGCGGCAGATCGGTGCGGCACACGCCGTTGCCGGATACGATCCCGCAAAAAACGTCGACCATCACGCTCAGCCCGTACCCCTTATGCCCGAGGAGCGGCCCGCCCAGCGGCAGGATGGCGCCGCACGGCTCGTTGTAGTAGTCGGCAGGGTCGGTCGACGGGTTGCCGCGGCCGTCGATCATCATTCCCGGCGGCACCGGCTCTCCTTTCTGGTGTGCGACCCGGAGCTTGCCTTCGGCGGTCGCGCTGGTGGTCATGTCGAGTACGAAATTCCCTTCGGCTCTTGGCGCGGCCATGCAGATGGGATTGGTCCCCAACTTGCGGTCGATGCCACCAAACGGAGCCACGCCTCCCGGTCCGGGACCGTTCACCGCCATCAGCGCAGCGAACCCCTCGCTCGCCGCCCGGTCGGTGTACGAGCCGAGACGGCCCACATGATTGCTGTTGCGAATCATCGCCGTTGCCGTCCCGGCAGCGCGGGCCTTCTCGAACAGTACGCGGAGCGCTTCGGCCACGATCAGCTGACCAAAGTTGAACTGCCCGTCAATGACCGCATAGGCCGGCTCATCCTTGATGACCTCGACGCTCGCCCCCGGTTTGATGATCCCGTCATCAATCATCGAGACGTACTGCACGAGCCGCATCACACCGTGACTGTCGTGCCCCACCATGTTGGCCGCAGCGAGTTCGTCAGCAACCACACGGGCGTCGCCAGGCGGAACGCCGGCTCCCTCCAGGACACGGGTGGCGAGAGTCGTCAGTTGGGAAGCGTTGAGAGTGGGCATGGGAGGTTGAGAGTTGGGAGTTGAGAGTTAACCTCGTTCCCAAACTCCGTTGGGGAACGCACTTCCGCGAAACTTTGTTTCGCGAACGGCAAAGCAGAGCTTTGCAGGACGTGTGTTCCCCAGCCGGAGCTTGGGAACAAGTTCTGTGTTTCGTACTTCAGATGGACAACGTGTTACGAAAGTTGCGGGGGTGGACAGGCCACCCGAAGCCGGATCTCAGCGGACTGGCAGGCGACGCGGTTCCGCTGAAAGGCGGTCTGCAAAGAATAGCAGCCGCTCTTGGGCAGGTCGATCTACGAGCCGTCGCCCGCATCCACTACACTCCCTCAGCCCTCAGCCCTCAGCCCTCAGCCCTCAGCCCTCAGCCCTCAGCCCTCAGCCCTCAGCCCTCAGCCCTCAGCCCTCAGCCCTCAGCCCTCAGCCCTCAGCCCTCAGCCCTCAGCCCTCAGCCCTCAGCCC
>JAJDEI010000069.1 GCA_029259845.1 Planctomycetaceae bacterium
CCCGGCGGACGGTTCTCGGCATGCTGCGGGCGTGCGGGACCGACCGGCATCAGGCGGCCTTTCATCGGTTGTTCGCCTCGGCGCGTTGGTCCATCGATCGGGCGGGACTGGCGGTGTTGGATTTGATCACGCTCGGCAGGCAGAGCGTGTTTCTCGCTGTGAATGACACGCTGTTGCCGCGGTTCGGACGGACGATTTTCGGCACCGGCATGCACCGCGCCCCGGTGCTCTCCAGCCGGAGTCACACCGTGACCCGTGGGGGACACTGCTGGGTGGTGTTGTGCGTGGTGATCGAGAGCCGGCATGTTCCCGGCCGGCACTTCGTGCTGCCGGTGCTGAGCCGGCTCTATTTGAACAAGGCGGCGGCGGAGAAGCGGCATTGGGCCCAAGGCCTGCTCTGACTGACCCTCCAGCTGTCCGAGGGCGTGGCGGACGCAGGATTGAAGCCTTCGACACGACTGACACGGACGCCGATGGGGAAACCGTGCTCAGGCGTTACTTGTGGCGGTGGACGATCGAGGTCACGTTCCCTGACACGAAGACTCACCGGGGGGGCAACGAACCTCAGAACCGGCCCCCCCGGGGGGGCTGTCCGCCGCACCGCCGCGACCGGCTTTCTGCTGTACAGCCTGATCGTGTGGTGGCACGAAACGGCCCGCCGGCACCCGGCGCAACCGCTCCGCCTCTGGCACGGCAAACGGGGCGCGTCGTTCGCCGACATGCTCGCCGCCCTCCGCCTGGAGACCCTGCGAAACACGCGACAAACCTATTTCTCAACTCCCGCAATTCCACCGGGGATCAGGAAATTCATCGGCCAACTCACACGCCTCGTCTCCCTCGCATCGTAAAACTGCGAAAGTCGAACTAAGTGCCATTCGAGGGAGCTTCCAGGTACGTGTACGCGTTCAGGCGGTCTTCGTAGAACTTGAGAAACCGGCCGGCTTGCTGGTGGTCGAGGCGCGATTCCTGGACTGCCCGTTCAACGGCCGATTGGAGCCGCGCGATGAGATCCTGCTCGTCGAACTGGACGTATTGCAGCACTTCCCGGACCGTGTCCCCTTTAATGATGCTCTCCAGCAGCACTTCGCCCCGTTCGTTGACGTCGACGTGCACAGCGTTGGTGTCCCCGAACAGGTTGTGAAGGTCGCCCAGGATTTCCTGATAGGCTCCAATCAGGAACGCGGCGACGTAGTAAGGAGACCCGTCCGGTTTGTGCAGCTTGAGCGTGCGTTTGGTCGAACGGCGGTCGATGAAGCTGTCGATCTTCCCGTCGGAGTCGCAGGTGACGTCGCACAGCACTGAATGACGGGTCGGCCGTTCGTTCAAGCGGTGAATGGGCATGACGGGGAACAACTGTTTGATCGCCCAACTGTCCGGCATCGACTGGAACAGCGAGAAATTACAGAACACTGTGTCGGAGAGCATGCGGTCGAGTCCCCGCAGTTCTTCGGGGACATCATCCCGTTCGGGAAGGAGGTCCCGAATGCGGCGGCAAATCGCGAAGAACAGGTCCTCCGCGATGACCCGCTGATCGAGCGGCAAGTGCCCCGTGTTGAACAGGTTCATGGCCGTCTCCCACGCCTGCTGCGCGTCGTGATACCCCTCCAGCAGGTTCCGAGCGTTGAGGTCAGCATACGTTGAATTCAGATCGTGCAGCGGCGGCGCAGCCTCGAGGCTCACGTTGAAACCGCAGGGCCGTTTCGCCGGAGCCGACGATTCCGGGGATGTCGCTGATGCGGGAGACGCCGACGGGGCTCCGGGCGAATTCCCCTGGCCGGCGACGCCCAGGGTCTCGAACACAAGCACGCTGTGGTAGGCAGCGGTCGCCCGCCCGCTCTCGGTGATGATGTCCGGATGCGGGACGCCCGCGTCGTCACACACCTCTCGCGTGTGGTAGATCACGTCGTTCGCATACTCCTGCAACGTGTAATTCATGCTGGACTCGAAGTTCGTCTGCGAGCCGTCGTAGTCCACAGCCAGTCCTCCGCCGACGTCCAGCGTGGTGAGCCCGGCACCGCGCCGGCACAGGTCCGTGTAAACCCGCGCCGCCTCGTTGATCGCCGATTTGACTTGCCGAATGTTGGTGACCTGACTGCCCAGGTGAAAATGCAGCATGGTGAAGCAGTCGGCCATGTCACAACGTTGCAGCTCGTCCAGTCCGCGCAGCAGCTCGCCGACGGTCAATCCAAATTTGGACCGGTACCCTCCCGACGCCTGCCATCGTCCCGCCCCGCGTGAAGCCAGCTTGACGCGCATGCCGATGCGGGGACGGACCCCCACCTCAGCGGCCGTGCGGAGCAGCAAGTCCAGCTCGGTGAATTTCTCGATCACCGGGATCACGCGGCGGCCGATCTTCTGGGCCAGCATGGCCATCTCCATGAACTCGGCGTCTTTGAATCCGTTGCAGACGATTGGGACGTCCGGATCGGTGAGAGCGACCACCGCCAGCAACTCCGGCTTGCTGCCCGCCTCCAGCCCAAAGCCGTAAGGCCGTCCAAACTCGACGACCTTTTCGACGACCTGTTTCTGCTGATTCACCTTGATGGGATATACACACGAATACGAGCCGCGATAACCGTACTCGGAGATCGCCGTCCGGAACGAGTCGTGGATTTCGCGGAGCCGATCCCGGAGGATTCCGTCGAAGCGCAGCAGCACGGGCGGTTTGATCCCACGCAGTTGGAGCAGGTCGACCAGTTGTTTCATGTCGATGCACGGCTGCGACCGGCGGTCGGGATGGACACAGACATGCCCGTTCGCACCCACGGAGAAGAATCCCTGGCCCCAACGGGCGACGTCGTAAAGCTCCTCAGCGTCGGCCACCGACCAACGTTTGCCATCCGGCTCGATCATGCAGCACTCCTCTAAAGAACCGCGAGTAAGATAGCGTGCCTCAATTGCAACCGGTAGCGAACAAGCTCGCATCGAACGGGATGGGACGGTACCTTGGATGATCCGTGTTGGCAGCCCGTTGAAAAAGTAACCCGAAGCGTAAGCGAGGTCATCCAACTTGCTGGTCCCTCGCAATATCGGCCCTCGCTCACGCTTCGGGTTACGATGTCACCACTTCTTCAACGGGCAGTTAGGGGGTTAGGGCCAGGCGTCCTTGGTGGTTGTTGGCGACGTCCAACTCTGAATCCGTACGCTGGCGCTGGTTCGACGTCGTCAGCAACCCCCAAGACGCAAAGTGCGCGAAGAGAAACGGAGATCATCGGTATGCGTCACAGGATCCCCGTTCCTCTCAAGCATTTCGGCGACCTCTTCCCGGTGTTGATTGATTGCCCGGAGAATGGCACCACAAGAGGTGGCGGGGCAAGGACTCGGCTTGGCATCCTGGCGGTTCAACCCTGAGCTGTAGGATTCGGTCATGACCGAAAAAGGTGCCGGACCCCGCGACCTGCTTCCCTGATCTTCCCAAGTTGATTCCATCACGAGGCTGCGATTCTTCATGCGCTCCGTTTCGATCTGTCTGACTTCGATATTGTGCGTCGTCGCCTTGAGGGGGCTTACTGTGTCGGCCGCGGTGGCCGAGGAAAAACGCCCCAATATCCTGATCGCGATCAGCGACGACCAGTCATTTCCGTACGCCTCAGCCTACGGCTGCCGCGGCGTCTCAACACCGGCTTTTGACCGCGTGGCTCGAGGAGGGGTGCTGTTCACCAACGCCTTCGCCGCCTCGCCCGGTTGCAGTCCGTCACGAGCCGCGCTGCTCACCGGCCGTCACCCGTGGCAAATTGAACACGCCGGCACACACGCCAGTTGGTTCCCGACGAAGTACGTCACTTTTCCGGAGATTCTGCAACAACACGGTTACTTCGTCGGGTACACCGGCAAAGGGTGGGGACCGGGCCGCCATTTCGGACGCGAGCACAATCCGGCCGGTCCGCAGTATGCCGCAAAGACCGCCGACCCACCGTACACGGGGATCAGCTCGGATGACTACGCGTCCAACTTCGCTGCGTTCCTCCGAGACCGGCCCGACGATCGCCCGTTCTGTTTCTGGTATGGCGCCCACGAACCACATCGCAAGTTCGAGAAAGGATCGTGGAAGAAAGCCGGCAAGAAGCTCGAAGACGCAGTTGTGCCTCCCTTCCTGCCGGATACGCCGGAAATCCGTGCAGACGTTCTCGACTATTGCGTCGAGATCGAATGGTTCGACCATCATCTGGCGCGGATCCTCGCGCTCCTGGAGGAGGCCGGCGAGCTTGACGACACGCTGATGATTGTCACCTCGGACAACGGGATGGCGTTCCCGCGAGCGAAAGCGAATTGCTACGAGTACGGCATCCATGTCCCGCTGGCGATTCGCTGGGGTGACCATGTCTCCGGCGGACGTACGATCGGCGGCCCGGTCGGTTTCGTCGACCTGACGGCAACAATCCTGGACGCCGCCCGTGCCCAGAATCCGAGCGTGCAGTTCCCTCCGAGCGGTCGCAGCCTTGTCGGCATGCTTGAGTCAGATGGATCGGGGCACAGCGAAACATCCGGCCCGGCGGTTTTTTCGGCGCGCGAGCGCCATTCGTCGTCCCGGTTCCATAACCTGGCGTATCCTCAGCGGGCGATGCGGACGCGGGACTTTCTCTCCATCCGCAACTTCCGGCCCGGGCGCTGGCCGGCGGGCGCACCACAGAAATTCGATCAGCCTCCAACATCCGATCGCCCCGGCGTGCTGGGACCGATGCACGGCGGGTATCACGACATCGACGCCTGCCCAACGCTGACCTTCCTCATCGAACATCGGGAGCAGGACACGATTCGCCCATACTTCCGGAGGGCGGTCGATCATCGCCCGGCAGTTGAAATCTTCGACATCCGACACGACCCCGGGTGTCTGCGAAACCTCGCCGGACAGCAAGCGTTCGCCGAAACCGAGCGGCAACTCGCGCGACAATTCGAGGCGTTGCTCCGCGAAACGGGCGACCCGAGACTGCTGAACGGAGGCGACATCTTTGAGACGTACCGTCGCTACAGCAGGATTCGCACCTTTCCGCCTCCGCCGGCTGTCGCAGATCGCGACCGTCAGCTGGGCGAGCAGGGATGGCAAAACCTGTTCAACGGCCGTGACCTCGCCGGGTGGAAAGCGGGCGGCGCGGCGGGATCATTCGAGGTCATCAACGGCATGGTCAAAGCCGAAGCGACCACCGGTTCGGCACACCTGTTTTACGTTGGCGACGGGGCGAATGCCGACTTTAAGGATTTCGAACTGACGGTCGATAGCCTCGCCACTCCGAAGTCCATCGGCGGCGTCTACTTCCATACCCGCTTCCAACAATCCGGTTTCCCCAACGACGGCCATGAAGTGCAGGTCAACAACACCCACCGTAACCCCGTGCGCACCGGCAGCCTGTTTGACGTCGTCGATGTGAACAACTCTCCCGTGTCAGACGACGTGTTCTTCACCCAACACATCACGGTTCGAGGAAAGCATGTCACCGTGTCGATTGACGGCCGCACAATCGTGGATTACACGGAACCGGCGGGATACCAACATCCCACGTACGCCGGTCGCAACATCGGCCAGGGCACGATTGCCTTGCAAGCTCACGACCCGGACAGCATTGTGTACTATCGCAACATCTGGATTCGGCCACTCAAGAAGTAGCAGCGCGAGCCGCCAGACCGAATCGCTGATTTCGTCTCCCCTCAGATCAGGACCCCCGATGCCCGACTCTCTCAAGACGCGCCTTGCCCGCGGCGACCAGGTGATGGTCTTTGCCGTGGGCCGTTTGTATCATCACAACCTCGTTCAGTTGCTCGGCATGCGGGGCGGATTCGCCGGCTTCTGGATTGACCACGAGCATGTCGGCCTGACTGTTCGCGACATGGAGATTGCAGCAGTCGCCGGCCGCAGCGTCGGGTTGGACTGCTTCGTCCGCATCCCCCCCACCGATTACGCCCTCGTGACCCGCTGTCTCGAAACCGGAGCGGGAGGCGTGATGGCCGCCCAAATCCATTCCGCCGAACAGGCCGAGGAGTTCGTCCGTTGGGCCAAGTTTTTCCCACGTGGTGGCCGCGGATTGAATACCGGCGGCTATGACGCCGACTTTGGAGCTCGCCCGCCCGCCGAATTCACCGCCGCAGCGAATCGGGACACGTTCGTCGCCATTCAGGTCGAAACGCTCGGGGCGGTCGAGGAATGCGATGCGATCGCCGCCATCGACGGCGTCGACCATCTGTTCGTCGGACCGGCCGACCTGAGCCAGTCTCTGGGAGTGACGGGGGACTTCATGCACGCCAAGTGTATCGAAGCAATCGACCGAGTTTCAGCCGCATGCCGAAACCACGGCAAGACGTGGGGAGCTGTCACTCCCACGCCCGAACATGCCTCAATGTTGGTGGAGAAAGGCTGCACGCTGCTCTCGCCGATCAACGACGTCCGCCTGGCAAACGCGGGCCTCAAGGCCCTGCAGACGGAGTTTGCAGACTGGTTCCCGCAATGATCGTCTGAGACGACCGTGTCTGAACGTCACCGCTGCTGGGCCGGGCAACTCAAACGACCCGGGGCCAATCGCACCCCTCTGCGTCGGTTCAGCGGACGTCGATATCGTTGGTCAGGGTGCAGTGGCCGATTTCGTCGAGCGCTGCGTGGGTGGCCAACTGCTTCACGTAATAGGTGGGAGCGACGCCGGTGAGGATGACGTCCCGCCCCTGAACATCGACCCGGAGGTTCTCAACACGTGATGCGGTCCTCAGGTGAACAATCCGCTGAACACGCTCACTCAGCGGTTCCGGGGGACATTCGACGGGATCGTGGCGAACATCGAGCCTCATGACTCCTCCTCCATGAACGGAAGCCAACCGCAGCCGACTTCCTCAAAACCAAGGCCTACAAACCGACTCCGGCATGTCGCCGGAAACTCTGCCACATGGAATCTTCCTTGATGCGAAGCGGACCGTGCGAACCAAGCGGAGCGATCAGAAAAGGAAATAAACAAGGTTCGGCGTCACGGCACCATCTCACTCTCGGCAATCTATCGTTTCCGCGTCGGGCCGTCAAATCCACATCCTTTCTCGGTGGGCGCCGGGTGCACGCGCGGCTCTTGGTGCCACTGCTTGGCCGTCCGAATTCGGCGCGGAAAACGGCTTTGGCACGGCTTCGGACGGACAAGCAGTGCCCGTGTCCTGTAAGAGTCTGCCCGGGAACTCGCCCCCTGAATCTTGGCACACGGGGCGAGGCTCCCGGAAAAACACGCCGTCAGTTTCCGGAGTGACTCCCGGTCTCCGGATGTGTGAGGAACCTGTGACAGGCCGCGCGCATAGGCGCCGCACCGGTCGGATATTCGCTGCAATCCTCCGGACCCCAACCGGGATGGGGCCTCTCGCAGGACCACCGACTTAGCGGCGACAGTGCTCCGGGACGGATGACCTATGCTTTCCCAATCTGGGGGCACCGTTCGCCCGCAGCGGCAGCCCGCACCGTGCCAGCAAGGCCTCCCTCACAATGATCACGAGAATCAAACGGATCGCCGCCAGATTGAAGCAGACGCGCGCCAAATTCGGCGGGAGAGCCGCGCTCGAAACGGTCGTCGACCGAGTGGGCAGCCTCGCTGCCGGTTTGCAGGTCATCGACGTCGTGTGGCTGGAATGCTCCCAGGTGAGTGAACTGAGCGGCGACGACCCCCGGTTCGCGTTTCGTTTTCTGCGGGCCGAGGAAGTCCGTCGGTTCGCCGAGAATCCGGACCTCAAGCTCTCATCGGAATTGGCCGCTCGAATCGAAGCGGGCCGCGACATGTGCTTCGCCGCCCTCGAAGGAGAGCGGCTGGCCGCCTATGGCTGGTACGCGATCGACTGCATCGAAGGCGAACACAATTTCGGTGTGCCCATGTCCTTCCCCGCTGATGCCGCCTACATGTACAACGGATTCACGCATCCCGACTACCGCGGCCTGCGGCTGCACGGCCGGGTCATGGGCCTGGCACTCAAGGCTCTTCAAGCCAAGGGTGTCACGCGACTGGTCTCCACCGTCGACTGGACGAATCACCCGTCCCTCCGCAGTTGCCAGCGGTTGGGCTACGAAAGGCTCGGCCGGATCGTCACCATCGGCGGAGAATTGGCGATGGTTCTGAAGTCTCCTGTCGCGGCAATGTCCCGAGGCGTTCGCTTCGGTCGCCAGGCTGACCGACGGTCCCCCCTGCCGCTCGAGAAACCGGCGAAATCGGCCGCCGCAACAGTCCTCGGCAACGACCCGGGCCACGCCCCCGAAACCGCCGCTGGGCCGACCGAGCAACCCACTCCCTGCGCGTCGTAAGTGCCGTCCGAGACAGGCGCAGAGTCCGGCTCGGCCGGGCTGCCTCAGGCAAGAGGCCCACTCTCCGGCAACCGGCTGGTGCCGCCGCGGCACATCCATTGCGGCGTTCCCCCGAACCGCCACGCTCGCAATTCATCTCGCGACAAGCCCTCGAATGGCGTAGAGTCCCGCCCGGATGGGGCGCTCCCCGGTCCGTTTGCGTGATCTTGCGTCCGATCGACGGTCTTGGGGAGGATGAGCCATGCCCAAACACTGCTCACGGCGGCAATTCGTCCGGTCGTTGTTCCTGTTGGTGTCGGGAACCGCCAGCGCCGGCTGC
The DNA here is from genome assembly GCA_029259845.1 of Planctomycetaceae bacterium. GTDB lineage: Bacteria > Planctomycetota > Planctomycetia > Planctomycetales > Planctomycetaceae > JAHBXU01. The sequence continues at coordinate 8,568 of JAJDEI010000069.1, forward strand.
GGGACCATTCTCTATCCGGAAAGACGGGGCCAGCCGGCCGGCCCAATGGATTGGGGGGTCGTCGCGCTGGACTCCCTGGGGCTGCTTCTCTTTTTTGTTCCGGGCGTGATCGCGTTCGCGGTCGACTTCAACAACGGCTCGATCTATTTGCCGACCGGCGAGTATGGCGGGGCCGGCGCGCCCCTGCCGTCAAAGCTGCGGCAGGTTGACGTCCCGAGGCAACAGTTAACTCGCGAAGGAATCTCGCGTGTCGTTTCCAAGGCTCTGGGACGGTCCATCACGCTGGAGCAGGACACGTTCGAGACCCGTCCGCTGGCTCAGCTCGATGAGTTCTGGGGAGCCCACGATGCATTGATCGCCGCTGCCTCCGACAACACGCTCTCCCCGTCCATCCTGCGAAGCCAGTCGCCACCTCAGTGACCACCGGGCTTAGGCGCGAAATCAGAGCCTGAAGCGTTAGCGCCGGGTCAGTATTGGTCCCCGACTCGCCCCCGCCCGGCGACCTCGGATTACGCCCTCAAACCGCTACTCCTCCGCCGGGACGACGAAGCTCATGTGCATCTCGGCGTGCCGCAGATTGAACTGGTCCCATTCCTCGCGCGAGAGCCGCCCGAACAGGGGATGCGCCGCCCGGCTCGTCTCCGACTGACAGCGGGAGACGGCGTAGCGCAAGGCATCGAGCGCTTCGGCGGTCGAGACCGTGGCGTCCGGCTCCATCGCCGCGCGGGCACTGCCGGCGATCTGGAACCCCGACGGCAGCGGTTTGGTGAGCAACTTCTTCTTCAGTAGCGGTGCTATCAGCCGCATAAGCAGCGGCATCTGAAACGGGATGCCGTCGATCGACCCTTCGAGTGCCGCCGCCAGGTGTTTGAAGATCTGCCCCAGCGACCAGTTGCCCAACGTCTGCACGACGCCGTGGGCCATCTCCTCCGCATCGGCGAGCAGATCGTCATACGACTGATAAGAAACCGTGCGTCGGCCCGCAACCGATTTCGTCTGCACCGTCATCGCAACTGCCTCCCTGGCGAATGGAACGTCTGATGGCCCAATAGCATACACACCAAACGCCAAACGGCGAAGTCAGTTGTGACAACTAGCCACGTAGAGTCCGCTGTGCGGACCGTGGCGGCAGACTCATCAACAGCAGACAACTCTCTGCATTCAGGTCCCGTACGCCTGCCGTCCCCGATCGACGAATGTCAACTCCCACGGTCCGCACAGCGGACCCTACATGGCTGCACCGTCATCGCAACAGCCTCCCTGGCGAATGGAACGTCTGCCGGCCCGATAGCATACACACCAAACGCCAGACGGCGAAGTCAGTTGTGACAACCAGGGCGAGTGCTTTGATGCGGTGGTTGGAGTTCAAGCTTCAGCTTGTTTTCGCAGCCTGAAGGCTGAACTCCAACGCCAGGTTCTCGACGGGTGGCGGGGGCTGGTTGGGGTGCGGGATGCCGAATCCCGGTCCGAACCGGGGGCGATGAACGATTCCCCCAACGGCTTCATCGCCCCCGTGACAGGCGCGGCAAGTCCACCGGACGGTATTGCAGCACCCCCGCCACCCGTCGGCGGTTCGACAGAGCATGACCCCGTTTGTTCAATCCGGTCGAGCCGTTTCATGCGCGGTCTCTGAAGCGTGCTCGCGGCGGTGCAGGACGTAAATAGCCGCGACCAGCAGACCCGGTGACATCAACGAGTAGACGAGGATAACCGCGTTCAGGGCATTACGTGCATTCCCTGAGAAGTCGAACAGAAGCGTCCACAAGAGTCCGATCAACGGTGGAAGGGTAATGAGGGCGACGGGCAAGCCTAGCAAAACGGACGTTGGTACTCGCAGAATTCGCGAGGAAACCCACTCGATCCACGGCGCATGCCGTATCGTCAGGAGCACTCCCAGCACGAGGATGAACGCGAAGTAGAGCGTACTTACCGTAGCGTATACCAGAACAAACGAGACTCCTGAACCATCCCTTGGGACCAAACGGAGGAACATTGAACTGAACTGTGAAAAGATCACGCGGTCATGAGCCAAATATAAGAGTACTCCGACGCATATCCACTTCAATCGCAGAACCCACACATGGCTTGGGTTGTCCTTCGCGAACTCGCTCCCCAATTCGCCAGAAGGACCCACACGTCGTTGGGCGATGAGGAACGCTTCTTCCTCGTTGAGACTCCCAGACGCGAGAGTCGAGACGGCGTCCCTGAGGTGCGTCTCCAACTCGGCAACGTTGTCGACGCTGAGGGACTCGCGGGCGGTGAGGGATTGCTTCCAGTCGGTGATGGCGGTTTCTAGGTCAAACATGGGTCGGGTCCCCAGAATTGGGCCAGGGTTTGATGGACGGCGAACCATTGCCGCCGTTCGGCCGCGAGGGCTTTCTGGCCGCGGGCGTTGAGCCGGTAGTATTTTCGCTTGCGGCCGGCGTCGGAGGTCTTCCACTTGGACGTCAGCAGACCCTCCCGCTGCAGGCGATGCAGCACCGGGTAG
>JAJDEI010000070.1 GCA_029259845.1 Planctomycetaceae bacterium
AGATGACAAAAGTGGAGATGACAAAAGTGGAGATGACAAAAGTGGAGATGACAAAAGTGGAGATGACAAAAGTGGAGATGACAAAAGTGGAGATGACAAAAGTGGAGATGACAAAAGTGGAGATGACAAAAGTGGACACAAGACGCCGCGCCCCAGCGATGCTGCGTGTTCCGTGCCAGTCCGGAACAATTCGCAGTCGATGAAGTGGATTGACGTCACGCCCATCGGATTCGCTGACGCCGCAGGACGCATCGACCGCCTGCCCGGCGTGGGCGTGCAACATACTGCACGCTGCTGCAACTAACTGCAGGCGCAGAGACTTGAATCACGATGGCGCTCACAGTGTGGCAGACAGTTGGTTTGACTTCAACGGGTCGTCAGCAGATTCGTCATCAGCAGATTCGGCCTCTGGCAAGCCTCATCCAGTCAGCAGGCCCGGCAAAACCGCCCGCGACAGGACGCAGGTGCCGAACAGAACGGGGGGATACCGGCGCGGCGCGCAAGGACGGTTCGTCGCCGATTTGCTTGCCCGACACTCAGGTGAGGGATCGCAGAGTACAAACGAGAGCGACTGGAAGCTCCGGGGCAGAAACCGTACAACCGGTATCGAAAATGCACGTCGGCTCCCACTCTGGGCCTCGAATCGGTCCCTTCTGCGCGGAAAAGGCGGCTCGCTTGAACGGCACCGAATTGATCCTCTGGGGAATCGCATGCTCGGCACTGAGCGGTGTGCCGGCCCTTTTTCTCTCTGCAAAGTCACGTGCTGGGCAGGCAATTTCGGTTGTTTTGAACGCCGTTGGCTGCGGATTGGGACTGGCGGGGGTGTGGTCCTTCTTTGCGAACGGGCCGTTACCTGTCGTGCGGTTTCCGTCGCCGGTCGCGGGTTTCAACTTCACCGTCGCCGTGGATGGGCTGTCCGCGTTCTTTCTGGTCCCCGTGCTCCTGGTCGGCGGTCTCGCGTCGATCTACGGGCTGCAATACTGGCCACAAGACAAAGGCATGCCGAACGCGCGGCGGCTGTCGTTCTTTCTCGGTCTGATGACGGCGGCGATGGCCTTGTTGGTCGTTGCCGGAGACGGCCTGTTGTTTTTGTTTGGCTGGGAGACGATGGCCGTCTCGGCGCTGTTTCTCGTCGCCGTCGAGGACCACATTGCCGAGACCCGCAAGGCCGCGTGGCTGTACATTGCGGCCAGTCACTTCGCGACGCTGAGCGGATTTGGTGTATTCGCCTTACTCTACTCGCAGACCGGTTCGTTTGAATTCTCGACGTTGCCGAACGTGACGTCGACGGCAGCGATCTTCATGGCCGTGCTGGGGCTGTTCGGGTTCGGCACTAAGGCGGGATTGATGCCCATGCACATCTGGCTGCCCGGAGCCCACGCTGCCGCTCCGAGCCATGTGTCGGCGGTGATGTCCGGCGTGATGATCAAGATGGGTGTCTACGGCGTCTTCCGGACGGCATCATTCTTCCCGGAGATTCCGCTGTCGTGGGGACTGGTCACGTTGGCGGTCGGAACCGTCTCGGCGATCCTCGGAGTGGCGTTCGCGATTGGACAGCACGACATCAAACGGCTGCTCGCCTATCACAGCATCGAGAACATCGGCATCATCGTGATGGGACTCGGCCTAGCGCTGATCGGCCGCGCGACGGGACGCTCCGAGTGGGTGCTGCTGGGCATTTGCGGTGCCCTGCTGCATGTGTGGAACCATGCGTTGTTCAAGTCGCTGCTGTTCTTCGGGGCGGGTTCGGTGATTCACAGCATGGGGACGCGCGAGCTGGATGTGATGGGCGGTCTCGGCCGCCGCATGCCGGCGACGGCGACGTGCTTCCTGATCGGAGCGGTCGCCATCTGCGGATTGCCGCCGTTGAACGGTTTCGTCTCCGAGCTGATGATTTACCTCGGCTTGTTCAAAACGATTCAGGCCGAACCGGCGTCTCTGGCGTCGGCGGCTGCGTTCGCCGCGCCGGGACTGGCGCTCGTGGGAGCGCTCGCGGTGGCCTGTTTTGTGAAGGTGTATGGCATCGTGTTTCTGGGGGCCGGTCGCAGTGAGGAAGCCGCGCACGCCCACGAATCGGGACTCGCGATGACCGGGCCGATGTTCGTCCTTGCCGGCTGCTGCGTGCTGATCGGCGTCGCCCCGCTGCTGTTCGCTGCGCCACTCGAACAGGCGGCAACAACCTGGGCCGCGGCTGAATCCGGGACGTCGGCCGACATCAGCGGCCTGTCATTGGCCAGCCTTGCACCACTGGTTCCGGTGAGCATCATCGCGGCGATTCTGATCGGGCTGCTGGTTGTGGGCACGGCGGTGCTGCTGCGTCGCGTGCGGACCTCGCCGTCGTCGTTGACATGGGACTGCGGGTACGCCGCTCCGTCCGCGCGGATGCAGTACACGTCGTCGTCCTTCGCCCAATGGCTGGTCGACCTGTTCGCGTGGGCGCTCTGGCCACGTGTGCATCCGCCGAAAGTGGACACCTTGTTCCCCGAGGATACCTGTTTTGAGAGCCACGTTGACGACACCGTTCTTAACAAAGCGGTCCGCCCGGCCACACGGTTTTTCGCGTGGCTGTTTGGCTTGTCGAGATACCTCCAACAAGGGAGTCTGCAGGCGTATTTGTTGTACATTCTGGTCATCGTCGTCGGCTTGTTGATCTGGCGGCCCGGCGGATGACCAAACCATCACCGGTTTACGACTCCCCACAGCGTCAGCGAGGTGCCCGTTCCTCTTGCTCATGCATCTTTTCTTGCTCATGCGTCAAGTTGGTGATGGTGGGAGCGTTTGATGTTTGAAACGTTGTCGATTCACAGCGTGATTCACGTGGCCGTGGTGCTTCTCTTTCCGCCACTGCTGCTGGGGGCCGTCAATCGGACGAAGGCAAAGTTCGGCGGCCGGCAAGGCCAGCCGATTCTGCAGACGTACTACGACCTCGCGAAACTGCTCCGCAAGGAGTCTGTCTTCAGCGAGACGACCACGTGGGTGTTTCGGTTCGGACCGGTGGTGGGACTGGCAACGGCATTTGTGGCGTCGCTGATCGTGCCGATGGGCCACGCCAGCGCTCCGCTGTCGTTTGCCGGGGATGTGATTCTGTTCGCTTACGTGTTGGCGCTGGGCCGCTTTTTCACGATGGCCGCGGCACTCGACACGGGCTCGGCCTTCGAGGGCATGGGCGCAGCGCGAGAAGCGACGTTCGCCTGTCTGGCCGAGCCGGTGCTGTTTCTCGGCCTGCTGGTGCTGTCGCGGATCAGCGGGTCGCTGCAGATGAGCGGACTGCTGGGCGATTCCGTCGCCGGAGGCTGGGCGACATCGGCGGCTCCCTTGCTCCTGATCGCGATCAGTTGGTTCGTCGTGCTGCTCGTTGAAAACTGCCGTATCCCGTTCGACGACCCGAACACGCACCTCGAACTGACGATGATTCACGAGGTCATGGTGCTCGACCACAGCGGCCCGGCGCTCGGCCTGATCATGTACGGGGCCGCTCTGAAGCTGTTTGTTTTCGCCGGCATGATCATCAACCTTGTGCTGCCCTTCGGCACCGGCAGCACGCTCGTTGACTGGCTCGTGTTCCTGCTGGGAACGTTGCTGGTTGCGGTGATTGTCGGGACGGTCGAGTCCGTCATCGCGCGGCTCAAGATGGCGGAGATCCCCAAGCTATTGATTGGGGCCGGAGTGGTGTCTCTGTTCGCCGTCATTTTGTTACTGAGTTACTCCTGAGTGTCAGTCACCCACCGTAGGAGTCATCCAAATGAGTGAACTGTTACTCGACCCCGGGCTGGTCGTCGCCTTGCTGATCAATTTCTACATTCTGACGGTGACCCGTCTGAAACAGGTGGTCTATGGCGTTGCGTTGCAGGGGGTTTTGTTGGGGCTGCTGTACCCGGTCGCTCACGCGGGGTTTCTTCCGCGCGGCGAACCGCATTCGCTCGAGACCGTCACGACGTTGCGTCTGATCGGTCTGACAGTGGCGATTGTGGTAATCAAGGGCTGGATCATCCCGCGATTTCTCATGAAGGCCATGCGTATTGCGGATGTCCGTTCGCGACTCACGTCCACGGTTGGGATCGTTCCGCCGCTGCTGATGGGGGGCTTCGGTACGGCTGCTGCGATCGTTTTTAGCCGGTCACTGCCGCTGGCAGGGGGACACGCCAGCCATTTGCTGATTCCCTCAGCTCTGGCGACCGTCGTCTGTGGCTTTCTGATGCTCAGCACGCGACGTGAGGCACTTGGCCAGGTGCTGGGTTACATCGTGCTGGAGAACGGCATCTTTATTTTCGGACTGCTGCTGGTCGAAGCCGTTCCGATCATGGTCGAATTGGGAATTGTCCTCGACCTGTTCGTCGGCGTGTTCGTGATGGGAATCATTTTCAACCACGTGAGCCGGGCGTTTCCCGAAGCCAGCATCGAGCACTTGTCGAGCTTGAAAGAATGAGCGTGCAGGCCATCGTCCGGACGGCAGGCAGGCAGAGCGAGATATCCGCAGATGACGGCACTCCTGTTGATCCTCACACCGCTGATCGCTGCAGGGCTCGCGTTGGCGGTTCCATCGAACCGTTGGCGACCTTGGGTCGTCCCCGCGGGTGCAGCGTGCCATGCGGCGCTGACGCTGACTGTGGTGAGCGGCTTGCTTTCCCCGGAGAACGCCGGCTGGCTCAGGATCGACGCCCAAAGCCGCTACTTCCTGACGTTTATCAGCTTGTATTTTCTGATACTGGCGTCGTATGTGCCGGGATACCTGGGAAACAACGGGCATCGTTCCAACCGCGTGCTGTGCGCGTGCCTGCTGGCGTCGCTGTCGTCGATGACGGCCGTGATCGTGGCCCATCATCTGGGACTGATGTGGATTGCGGTCGAAGCAACGACGCTGGCGACGGCACCCTGCGTTTACTTCGAACACAACCCGCGCGCGCTCGAAGCCACCTGGAAATACCTGGTGATCTGCTCGGTGGGAATCGCTTTGGCGTTGCTCGGCACGTTTTGCCTGGCGTATGCGTCGCTGCACAGCGGATTGCATTCGCTAATGTTCGAAGACCTGATGGCGAACGCGACCGAACTGTCGGCACCGTGGCTACGAGTGGCGTTTGTGTTTGTGCTCGTCGGTTACGGCACGAAAATGGGTCTGGCTCCGATGCACACCTGGCTGCCCGACGCGCACGGAGAGTCTCCAGCCGTAGTCTCGGCGCTGTTGTCGGGAGCGCTCCTGAACTGCGCGTTCCTCGGAATTCTGCGCGTCTATCTGATCATCTGCGCAGCCGGCCAGGCAGCGGCCATCCAGCCGCTGCTGATTTTCATTGGGCTGTTGTCGATGACGGTGGCGGCGGTGTCGATCTGCCGTCAGCGAGACATCAAACGGCTGGTGGCGTACTCAAGTGTCGAACATATGGGCATGCTGGCATTCGGTTTGGGGGTCGGTGGCATTGGAGTTACGGCCTCGCTACTACACGTGATCCACAACGGGCTGTGCAAGGGTGTGCTGTTTCTTTCGGCCGGAAACATTTACCACGCCTACGGCACGCGAGAGACGGAACGCCTCCAAGGTGTGCTGCGTCGGGTCCCTGTGTCGGGTGCGTGTTTCGTCGCCGGTTTCTTCGCGATCACTGGAGCACCGGGGTTCGGTCCTTTTGTGAGCGAGATCATGATGCTGGGCGGAGCGTTCGCCAGCGGACGGTTCATTGCGGGCTGTCTGTTTATCGCGCTGCTATTCCTGGTTTTTGTCGGGATGGGACATACCGTGATCGGTTTCGCGCTGGGAACTGCCCCGGTCGCGGCTGGTACGGATCCAATGCCTGTCCGCGAACATCTCTGCCAAACCCTTCCCGTTCTAGTGGCGTTGGCGCTCGTCATGCTGCTGGGGTTTTACACGCCGTCCTTCTTGAGCGACTACATTCACGATGCGGTTGCGATGGCGCCATTCGCAGGTGTCGACGGCCGGCCTTGAGACGACCGACAAACACTCCTCCCTCAACATGCGATTCTGGGTTTCGGATGCGCTTCCCGTCTGCTGACTCAAGCTCTGGAGTTTTGCCCTGATGATGCTACTGCTTGTGTTACTTCCGATCGGCGCAGCGGTTGTGGCGTTTACCGTTACATCGAACCGGCTGCGGCCATGGCTGTTGCCGGCGACAGGGTCCGCGCATTTCGCTCTTGCGGCGTGGCTGGTGCCGCAGGGCGAACAATGGATGCTCAACCGCTGGCTCGGCATTGATCCACTCAGCCGGATGTTTGTCGCGTTTATCAGCCTGTTGTTCTTGCTGCTGTCGCTGTACGCGCCTGGCTATTTCCGCGCGCGCATGAACCGAAACAACCGCGTGCTGTGCGGCTGCCTGCTGCTTGCCTTGGCAATGATGTCGCTGGTCACGCTGGCGCATCACCTGGGTCTGATGTGGATTGCGATGGAAGCCACGACGCTGGCGACGGCCCCCTGCGTCTATTTCAACCGCAATCCCCGGTCGCTCGAAGCGACGTGGAAATATCTCGTGATCGGCTCCGTCGGTATTGCACTGGCGTTGCTGGGATCGTTCTTTCTGGCCTATTCGATGTTGGAAGCCGGATCAGAATCGACGCTGCTGTTTGACGACTTGGTGGAGCACTCACACACGCTGTCGTTGCCCTGGCTGCATGCGGCCTTTGTGCTGCTGCTGGTTGGATACGGCACGAAGATGGGGTTGGCACCGATGCATACGTGGAAGCCGGACGCCTACGGCGAGGCACCGGGCATCGTCGGGGCGCTGCTCGCCGGCGGCCTGACAAGCTGCGCGTTTCTGTGCCTGTTGCGTTTTTATCATATTGCGCACATCGCCCATGACGACGAGTACACACATCGGCTGCTGATTTTCATGGGCCTGCTGTCGATGGGCACGGCAGCCGTGTTCATGTCGCGGCAGAAAGACATCAAGCGGCTGCTGGCGTACTCCAGCGTTGAGCACATGGGCATGCTTGTGTTCGGCATGGGCCTGGGCGGCCTGGCAGCGGGCGGCTCGCTGCTGCACGTCGTCCACAACGGACTGGGCAAGGCCGTGCTGTTTCTGGCCGCCGGCAACATCCATCGCGCCTACGGCAGTAAGTCGACCGATCAAGTCCAGGGGGTCTTGCAACGGCTTCCCTGGAGCGGGTGGCTGATGCTGATCGGCTTCTTCGCGATCACCGGCTCGCCGCTGTTCGGCCCGTTTGTGAGCGAATACCAAATTCTGAGCGGAGCCTTCGCGACCGGTCACACCACAGCCGGCGTGATGTTTCTGGTTCTGTTGCTCCTCGTGTTCTTCGGCATGGGAAATACGCTGGTCCGTTGCTCCTTCGGCCCGGCGCCGGACACCGGAAACGCGACGGACAGCAGTGGCCAACGAGCCAACGCAGACAGTGCGAACAACTCGAATGGGCAGTTTGCCGATAACTTCGCCATGGTCGCCCCGATCGTCCTCTGCATGCTGCTGCTCGTCTGGCTGGGAGTCCAGACACCGCAGTTCCTGCAGCAATGGGTCCACGACGCGCTGGAGTTTCTTCAGCGCACACCGGACGCCTGACACACGCTCTCCACGCCGCACAGCCATCGGTCGCATCGACGTCGGGAACGCCGTATGGTGCTCAGGGCCATTCAAAGTTTCACTTTGGGGAGGACCGACCGGGACAAGCTCAATGGTAACCCGAAGCGTCAGCGAGGGAGGAATCGCTCACTCACGTTCGCTCCCTCGCTGACGCTTCGGGTTACGAGGTTGCCCAGCTTCAATCTTTGAACGGCCCTGGTATGGTGCTCGCCTCGACCGACGATCGACGGCTAACCGACGAAAACATCATGGGGAAACGGTCGTTCGTAGAACGGCTCGTCGGTCGAGAGAAACCGGCTTTGGCAAGAACGACGCACGTCCCATTCGTCCCGGTGGCAGCGAGAAACACTCGCGGCTCCTCAGCACGGCAACGAGTCCAGCACGCGATTGAACGTTTCGCTGGGACGCATAGCGTGGCCGGCTTTGACAGGGTCGGGATCGTAGTAGCCGCCGATGTCGGCCGGATGTCCCTGGGCGGCGTTCAACTCGGCGAGAATCGTTGATTCGTTTTCCAGGAGCTGCTCGTGAAGCTCGGAGAATTTCGCACGCCGTGCCTCGTCCGCCTGAGTTTTTAGTGCACCGGCCCAGTACAACGCCAGATAGAAATGGCTGCCGCGGTTGTCGAGCTCGTTGACTTTCCGTGAGGGCGATTTTCCCTGTTCGAGCAGTTCGCTGATCGCCGTGTTCAACGTCTCGGCCAGAATGCGGGCCATGTTGTTGCCGGTCTTGTTGGCGAGGTCTTCCAGCGAAACGGCCAGCGCGAGGAATTCGCCGAGCGAATCCCAGCGGAGGTGGCCCTCTTCGAGGAACTGCTGCACGTGCTTGGGCGCCGATCCGCCGGCTCCCGTCTCGAACAGTCCGCCGCCCGCCAGCAGCGGCACAATCGACAGCATCTTGGCACTCGTGCCGAGTTCCAGGATCGGAAACAGGTCGGTGAGGTAGTCCCGCAACACGTTGCCGGTGACTGAAATTGTATCGAGACCGTCTTTGGCTCGCTGGCAGGTCAGCCGCGTCGCTTCGATAGGGGGCATCATGCGGAGATCGAGTCCGTCGGTGTCGTGTTCGCGCAGGTAGTGTTTCACTTTTTCGATCAGGTTCGCATCGTGCGCCCGTTGCAAATCGAGCCAGAAGATTGCGGGGACGCCGGTCGCACGGGCCCGGGTGACGGCGAGTTTCACCCAGTCGCGAATCGGCTCGTCCTTCGTCTGGCAGGCGCGCCAGATGTCGCCCGCCGCGACGGCATGTTCCAGCAACACTTGCCCGGACGCATCAACGACCCGCATCGTGCCGGCGTGCGGGGTCTCAAACGTCTTGTCATGCGAGCCGTACTCCTCGGCCTTCTGGGCCATCAGTCCGACGTTGGACACGCTGCCCATCGTCGTCGGATCGAACGCTCCGTTGTCCTTGCAAAAGCGGATCGTTTCGTCGTAGAGGCTCGCGTAACAGCGGTCGGGGATGACGGCTTTGGTGTCGTGCGGTTTTCCGTCCGGCCCCCACATCTGCCCAGACGTACGGATCATCGCCGGCATGGAGGCGTCAACGATCACGTCGCTCGGCACATGCAGGTTGGTGATGCCCTTGTCCGAGTTGACCATCGCCAGCCGGGGGCCGCGCTTGTACGCCGCGTCGATGTCCGCCTTGATCGCGGATTGCTGATCTTCCGGCAGCGTTGCAAGGCGGTCGAGCAAATCACCGACGCCGTTGTTCGGGTTCACACCAAGATCATCGAACACGGCTGCATGTTTCTCGAAAACGTCGCGGAAGAACACGCTGACGGCGTGGCCGAAGATGATCGGGTCGGAGACCTTCATCATGGTCGCCTTGAGGTGGACCGAGAACAGGACCTCTTGCGTGCGGGCGTCGTTGATCGCCCCGGCGAGAAACTCGCGCAGAGCCGCGCGGCTCATCACGCAGGCGTCGATGACCTCACCCGCCAGCAGCGGCAGCCGTTGTTTCAGCACCGTCGTGCTGCCGTCGTCGGCGACGAGTTCGATGCGGACATCGCCGGCATCGCTCATGACGTGCGACTGCTCGCTGCCATAGAAATCGCCGTGGCTCATATGAGCCACATGCGTTTTCGAGTCGCCCGACCAAGGGCCCATCGAATGCGGATGTTTCTTCGCGTAGGCCTTCACCGGAGCCGCCACCCTCCGGTCGGAATTCCCCTCCCGCAACACCGGGTTCACTGCACTGCCGAGCACTTTTGCGTAACGGGCCCGAGTCTCTTTCTCGTTGTCGGATTGCGGTTCCTCGGGAAAGTCCGGGACGTCGTAGCCGTGCTCCTGCAGTTCCCGAATGGCAGCGGTGAGCTGCGGAACCGATGCGCTGATGTTCGGCAGTTTGATGATGTTCGCGTCCGGGGACTTCACCAGCTTGCCAAGCTCGGCGAGCGCATCGGCGTGCCGTTGTTCGCCGGAGAGCCGATCCGGAAACATCGCAAGAATGCGGCCCGCCAGTGAGATGTCCTTCTCCTCGAATTCGATTCCGGATGATGCCGTCACCGCGCGAACAATCGGCAGCAGCGACCGGGTCGCCAGAGCGGGGGCTTCGTCCGTCTTGGTATAGATAATCGTCGGTGACGGGTCAGACATGGGGTTCCTTGGGCGATCAGCCCGTTGATAAAGGGGAAGCAGACAGTTCTGATCGCGTATGTTTGCAAAAGTGGCAGCGGATTTCGACTGCAGACGGACAAGCGGGAATCCCAGCTCCCCCTTTCAAAGGGAATGCGGATCTCGACAACTCAGAACGCGCGATCCTTCAGGGCGGGATTGACTTCCCGGATCGCGGATTCCATGACTTCGTCTTCCCGGGGTGAACACCGGACCATCCAGCGACAACGGGCACGCAAACACCCGGTGTCTCGAACCAGCAACGACACGGAGTGCCTAGCAGCCTGTCCGGATACCCGTTTCGACCTTGATATCATGATGAGCCTGTTGGATTGCGACATCTGTTGGCTTTGTATTTCCTGTTGGCAGGTTGGATTCACGGATGAGTCGTGAATTTCGCGAATGGCAGCCGCATGCGGGTTGGTTGTGTCCTCCTTCGCCGCGTGACTGGTTGCCCGAAGATCATCTCGTTTACTGTCTGCTGGAGGTGACCGCTCCGAGTGACATCTCGCCGATCGTCGATGACCGCGACAACGGCGGGCAGCCCCCTTGTTACCGTCGAATGATGCTCGTACTGCTGTTGTCTGCTGACCGTGTTGGTGGGTTCTCGTCGCGGAAGATCATGCAGCGGTGTGCGACGGACGCGGCCTCTCGCATCATCGTGGGCGGCGATATTCCGGACTTTCGCCGCATCGCCGAATTCCGGGCCCGGCACCTGAAGCATCTGCGGGCGTTGTTTCTGGAAGTGCTGGTTCTGTGTCAGGAATCCGGGCTGTTGAAAGTCGGGCGATTGTCGCTGGACGGCACGAAGACCAAGGCGAATGCGTCGCAGAACAAGGCGATGAGTTACGATCGGATGGGTCCGGAAGCCGATCGGCTGCAGCAGGAAATCGTGGCTCTGCTGGCGCGAGCAGCGGGTGCGGATACCGACGATGACGGTCACTTCGACGATCTGGCGGGCGACGACATTCCGGATGGACTGAAACGCCGCGAAACCCGGCTGGCGAAGATTCTGGAAGCGAAGCCGGCGCTGGAAGAAGCCGCTCGCCAGAAGGCTTCGGACCACGTCGGCGACAGGGAGGTGGAAGGTCGCCGGCATCGCACTAACCCGGATGCAGCGGTTCCGGATCCGAAAGCTCAACGCAAATTTACGGACCCGGAATCGAAGATCATGAAGACTTCGAACAAAGGGTTCGACCAGTGCGGGAACGCTCAGGCGGTGGGCAGCGAACAGCAGATTATCGTCGCGGCGGATGTGACCGATCAGGCGAACGATGTTCGACAAACGGTGCCGATGACCGATCAGGCGACCGATAATCTTGACGACGCGGGCGTCACGGAAAACATCGGAGCGTTCACGGCCGACACGGGTTACTTCAGCGAAGAGAACATGAACGCTCTGGATGCGAACGGCCGGATCGACAATGTGTTCATCGCGACTGGTCGTCAGAAGCACAACGACAAAGTCCCGGATTCGCCGAGAGGCCGACCGCCGAAGAACCTGACGGCGAAACAGAAGATGGCTCGCCGCAACCGGACGAAGAAGGGGCGCGCCGAATACGCTCGCCGGAAGGTGATCATCGAACCGGTGTTCGGGCAGATCAAGGCGGGCCAGGGGTTTCGCAATTTCTTCCTGCGAGGCCTTGAGAAGATGCCGGGGGAATGGCAGCTGGTGTGTCTGACTCACACCTTACGGAAGTTGTTCAGGAGCGGTGCGCTGGCAACCGGGTCAAATCGTTGCCAGGGAGTCGAACGCCCGGATTTCCGGGCGCATGTAACGCTCCGGACCTGCGTGTTCACCCCATCTTCCACGCCAGGCACGAGTGATCACCAACCGCGCCGATCGGCCACCAGAACTTCCGAAATCCCAGATCGCACCAGTCCCGCCAATCAACCGCTTTCCAGACAGCCTGCTAGCCCGGATATTTCATTCTTCCGTTGCGGGCGAGGGATTTTGTTGGGTCGTGGCGGGGGGCGGCGTGCGGCCCCCGTTTGCCGGGACGGGCGGGGGCGGCGTGTGGCGGACGGGGTTCTGGGTCACGGCAATCGCACGTTGGTTGCCACACGCGATGGCTGTGTGACTTACGATGGACGCCATCTGTCCAGAATGGACTTCCGCAGCATCAGACCAGGCAACAAGTTGTGATCACGTGATTGCTCGACGTGCGATTGCCGTGGGTTCTGGGTGAACAGGACGCGGGCGGGCCAACGGGTGTTCAGCCGCAGCGAGTGGGCGATTCATCGGGACAGCGATTGATCGGAACAGCCACCGAGCGGAACAGCGATTGAGCGGGACAGGTCGATGGGAGGGGGAACACCACGCGGCGGGCGGCCGGACGCACGCGGGCGGCGATCTTGATCAGCGTGAGACGCAGGCGGCGTCTCGC
>JAJDEI010000008.1 GCA_029259845.1 Planctomycetaceae bacterium
GAGCCGGAGGTTTGCGCCTCTCTCTCAAGACGCTTCAACGTTAGGATGTTATCGAGTCCCGGAGGCAGTTCATGAGTCGGCCAGCTTCTCTGACGGATGCCGTGGCGGCGATGCGGCGGGGGGATCGGGCGGGAGCGGCAGAGTTGTGCCGCCGGGTGTTGGCCGAGCAGGGGGAGCAGGCGGAAGTGCGGCATCTGTTGGGAGTGCTGGCCCATCAGGCGGGGCAGCATGAGGAAGCGGCCGGCCATCTTGAGCGGGCGATTGCGCTGCAGGCCGGGAACGCTGAGTTTCACAACACGCTGGGGGCCGTTTATCTGGCGATTGGTCGCGTGCCGGGTGCGGAGCGTGTGTTGCGACGAGTGGTCAAATTACGTCCGGAGTGTGCCGAAGCCCACCACAACTTGGGCCTTTGCCTGGAACGACGGGAGTTGTGGTTGAGCGCGGAGGAGGCGTACCGTCGTGCGGCCGCGTTGAAACCGGACTACGCATCCGCGCATCTGCAACGGGGCAAGCTGTTGCAGCGGAGGGGGCAGCTCGCGGACGCCGAGCAGGCGCTGCGACAGGCATTGGCGGTCCCGCCCCGTTCGGCGGCAGCCTGCAACGCGCTGGGAGTTGTGCTTTCACGGCAACAGCGGCACGCGGAGGCGGCTGCATGCTATCGGCAGGCCTTGGAGATCATGCCCGAGACACCGTCTGCCCAGGCCAATTTGGGAATGGCGCCGATGGAGCAAGGCGCGCCGGCGGAAGCGCTTTCGTACCTGGAGCGGGCCTGTGAGCAACGTCCGCAAAACGCGGTGTACTGGAACGGGTTGATGCGGTGTCAGCTCGCGCTCCAACAATACGTCGAAGCGACAGACGCCGGACGTCGGGCGGTTGCCGCCGGCGGGCGCTGGCCGTGCAGAGCGACTATCCGCAGGCCAATCTGTTTCTCGGCCAGTTGCTGGGACGGATCAGCCAGCGGGGCATGGAGGTGCGGTTGCCGCTGCCGTAGGTTCGTGATGTGCATGAAGAGGCGGTGCTGCATCTCAAGCGGGCGGTGGCGCTCGACCCTGCGCCGCAAGCGTATGCGGCGTTGGGGCAGGCGTACGATGACGTGCAAGAGGATGATCCGGCACGGGACTGCCTTGAAGAGGCGTTGCAGCGCGATCCTCAGATGGTTGGAGCGCGCAACAGTTTGGGAGATGTGCTGCTGGAGCTGGGCGAGATGCGGGCCGGGCCGTTCAAAGATTGAAGCTGGGCAACCTCGTCACCCGAAGCGTCAGCGAGGGACGAATCGCTTCCTCACGTTCGCTTCCTCACGTTCGCTTCCTCACGTTCGCTTCCTCACGTTCGCTTCGGGTTACCATTGAGCTTGTCCGGGTCGGTCTTCTCCCAAGTGAAACTTTGAATGGCCCTGGAGATGCGGGCCGGAGAAGCCTGCTTCGAGAAGGCCTTGGTGCTGGAGCCGCACGCCGCGCGGGCCCATTTCAATCTGGCCCGCAGCCGCAAGCCGCCCAACCCGGAAGGCGACATCGCCCGGCTGCGGGAACTGCTCAAGCAAGAACACCTGAGCCCAGGTCACGTTCCTGGACCAGCCGATTCTGATTGACGTCCTGGCCCATGACAGCGACCCCGACGGTGAAGCGTTCTCGATCTCCGGGTTTACTCAGCCACAGAACGGGACCGTCACGGAGAGCGGCGGGCAGTTGCAGTATGTGCCCAACCTTGCATTCGACGGGATCGACACCTTCACTTACACCATCGTGGATGGCTATGGAGGACTGGCGACGGCGCTGGTGATGGTGACGGTGGCGCCGGTGACCGGAGGCGGCAACTCGGCTCCGGTGGCGGTCGATGATGCGACGGTCATCGCCGCCGACCAACCAATTTTCATCGACGTGCTGGCCAATGACAGCGATCCGGACGGCGAAGCGATCTGGCTGGGCTCCGTCACCCAGCCAGCCGGCGGGACAGTCGAGATTCGACCGGACGTCGCTCCCTCGGTCTGGGATGCCTGGACCAACTCCGGGCAGAGTAGCAGCGGCTCGTTTTCGTTCTTCTTCAGCGAATACTACGGCGATCCGTCGACGTTGAATTGGGGCGTGCACTACACACCGAATGCAGGATTCCTCGGCACGGACAGTTTTACGTACACCATCTCGGATGAGCCGGGGGTCAATGCGACGGCAACGGTGACGGTGGAAATGACCGCCGATGGCACCAGCGCGGGCGGCGGCAACTCAGCGGGATCTGGCAAACGGGAGCCACGGCTGGACGCGGTACGACAAGGGCACGAAGGTCGACGCGGGACTCCTCAGCGGCGGGCAGGCGTTCGACCTGACCACGCTGGGGGGAGCGAACGGCGAGCCGCAGCCGTGGGTGGGACCGCAGCAGAGCGACATCTTCGGCAACTGGCAGTTGTTCGATGCTCCCGCTCCCGCATTCTGGGGCGGCGGCGGAAGCGCGGTCACCGTCACCGAGCCGGACCTCGTCGCCGACCAGGTCGTGCTCTCCAGCAGCGACTCCTCCAGCGACCTCGACAACGCCTCCGGCAGCCGCAACTCGTCGGTGGCCACCTCCAGCCTGATCGACATCGACCAGAACGACGACGGCATCCTCCGCACCGTCGACGGACTCGACGCCACCAACGAAACCACCACGTTTGATTGGGTGTCATCTGCTGACGGGACCTCCACGGGCACTGTCGACACCAACGAAACCAGTTCCCTCGGCAGTACCGATACGATCGACGGCGAGCTCACTAACATCCCCGGCTTCGACATCACCACCACCGGCTCCGGCGGCTCCTCCTTGGACACGCTGTTCACCGAAACCGTCACCTCCACCACCCCCTCGGGCGGCCTCACGTCCGAAACCATCGTCCGCCACTCCTCCTACATCCTCGGCGAAAACGACCAACTCACCACCGTCTACCACGGCGACGTCAGCGGCGGGGGCATTTCGCTGGTGCTCAACGGCAGCGTGATCTCCAACCGGACCCGCTCCGTCACCGCCTCGGTCGATGA
>JAJDEI010000071.1 GCA_029259845.1 Planctomycetaceae bacterium
CTGCTCCGCGACGGGGCGGAACGCACGACGGACAAGCTCGGGAACTTGTGCGGCCGCGTGCTCGATCTGTTCCCCGAAACCGAATGCCGAAACTACCTCCGCCACTGCGGCTACCGCTACACTTAAAACGGCGCCGCACTAAACCGGGGGCCGTGGACGATTCGCAAAACGGCCACACGGCCCCCGTGATCGGCGCGGCAACACCATCGGACACTCATAACACGCCCCCGCCACCCGCCGTCATGTTGGGACGGGTGCGGCTGACTCAGGCACCCCCGCCGTCGGCACCCCCGCCTGCGGAATCGCCATCAGCCGGCGGTTGCTGTTCCGGAGGCTTCACGACGAAAGTGACCTTCAAACGACCGTCTGGTTGGGCAGGCAGCACGCCTTCGGGGTAGATCAGGTCCACCGTTCTCGTGACCGTTTGCGTAATTCCCGCCAGGTCGATGGGGGCCGTCACGATTTCCATCCCTTGTCGGTCGGAGCTTCGCATCAACACCGGCCAACGGGTCGCATCGGGGCGAACCTCGACAAGTAACAGCGGAGGGGGCAACTCTCCCTGCGTATGAACGCGAACGGGCAGCTGGGTCCGAATGTAACGTTGCAGGTTCACCCGCACCGTCGGCGCATCGACCAGCCGCAGCGTGATATCGGGCGGAAGGTTCACGTCTTCCGGGGCGATCGTCACATCGCGGTCGCCGTCTGAAAGATCCCGGAGCTCCAACGAAACTTTCAACTTCTGCGGATCCAGTTGGCCGAAGGCCCGCTCCAGCCCAGTCAGTTTGAGATCGACCGTATCCGGATCGATCTCCTCAAGACGCCATTCGTCAGGCAGATTGCGGAATTCGACCGGTACGTCGGCCACCGTCTGTTGGATCGTCTCGATGCGAAACGCGAACACCAGCCACAAGCTGCACGCAATGAGCAACGCGCAGGTGTTGATTGCGACATTCCCCATCCGCGACCAAAAACTCCCCCCCCGCTTCGCAATGGTGGATCGCTGGCGGAGGAAGTCCTGCAAACGCGTTCTTAGCTCATCGGCCGATTCGATGGCGGCCAGATCGTCTCCGTCCGCCACGCTGATGCTGCCGCGCTCCTCGGAGACCACAATAACCAACGAGTCCGTCCGTTCGGAAAGCCCCAGGGCGGCCGCATGGCGGGTGCCTCCGTTGGGCACTTTGCTGAGCCGCGTGGACAGCGGCAGATGAACGCCGAACGACGCCAGACGGTCTTTCTCAATCACCGCGGCACCGTCGTGTCCTTGTGACTTGGGACTGAAAATGCTGTGCAGCAGCGGGGTCGTCAACAGCGAATCGGCCCGCACGCCGCCGCGGGTGTGCCGGTCCAAAGGCTGCCGCCCCTTGAGCACGATCAACGCGCCGATCCCCTGCTCGGCCAGAAGCGCAACTCCTTCCATCAGGTCGCTGACAAAGCGGCCGGAATCGCTCGGAACGCGCCGCCGTGAGAACAATCGCGAGACCGACAGCCGCTCAAGTTCGTAGCGAATATCCTGCTGGAACACGATCAGCAGCAGCAGCAGAAAAACAGTGAGCCCGACCTGGAACACGGCCAGTGTCAGATACATCCCCATCAGCCGGGCCAGCATGTAGATCGCCACGCTTCCGACGACTGCCATCGCGACCGCATGCGTGGCGCGGCGACGGAGCCATTGCAAAGCGAGCGAAATGACAATGGTTGCCAGCGCCACATCGAGGACATCGGCCACCCGAACGTTGAGCAGCAGGTCGTCAAGGGAGACAGCCAACATGGCGGGCCACTGTTCTGCAGAATTCGTCGGCAACGAGCCGTCAGCCATCACGACCGAGGCCGACCGATCATAGGGCATGCCCAACGCCGCGCGAACAGATCATCCCAACGGCATGGGACTCCGAGCCGCGATCGACTTCATTGATGAGACGCAGAGCCGCACCCGTCAGGAAGCGGCCGCAGTTTGGGGTGGGGACTGTCGCAAGGCGACGAATGCGAGCGAATGATCCGTACTCCATCGCAGAGACGAAATGCGTTCCGCCCTCCCGTCACCACTCACCCACTCACCACTCACCCATTCCGTCACCCCATTGCTCCAACACTCCATCACCCTCGACTCACCCCCGCGGATGACAAGCCGCGTGAATCGCCTTCAAGCGGCTGTGCTCCACCTGCGTGTAGATCTGCGTCGTGCGGATGCTGGCGTGGCCCAGCATCTCCTGCAAGGCGCGGATCTCCGCACCACCGGCCAGCATATGGGTCGCAAAACTGTGACGCAGCGTATGCGGACTGATCTGTCGGCTGCATCCAATGCGGGCCGCATACTTCTTGACCAACTCCCAAACGGTGATGCGTGTGAGCGGCCTGCCGGTGCGGGTGACGAACAACGGTTCTTCGCCGTCATCCCGTCTCACGAGAGCGGGGCGTTCGTGTCGCAAATACGCTTCGATCGCGGACTGCGCGACCGGGTTCAGCGAGACAATCCGCTCCTTGTTCCCCTTGCCGACGCAGCGGCAGAACCGCTCCTTGAGCCGCACGTCCTTGAGCCGCAAACCGGTGACCTCCGATGCACGGCAGCCGGTCGCATACATCACCGCCAGCAGGGCCCGGTCACGGAGCGGATAAGAGTCGACATGGCACGGTGCTGCCAGTAACCGGTCAACCGTATCCGGACTGAGCACCGTCGGAAGGTATTGCCACTGTTTGGGGGACTGCATCAATTCAACCGTACTTTCGGTGATGATTCCTTCCAGCACGAGGAACCGGAAGTACATCTTCAGCGACACCAGCCGCCGCGAGACGGTCGAGGCCGCCAGTCCCCGGTCGCGCATCGTCTGCAAATAGTCAGTGAGCAGCGGAAGGCCGATGTCTCCTACGGAACGGACGCCCCGGTCGTCGAGCCAGTCGAGAAATTGCCGCAGGTCGTTGCGGTAGGCGAGGATCGTGTTGCTCGCCATACCGCATTCCGCCCGCAAGTAGTGCAGAAACGGCTGCAAATGCACCGCTGGATGAGACGGCCCCGCCGGACGTTTCTCGACAGCTGCGATGGGACGTTTGCGAGGCGGCACGGGATCAGGATCCGACAACAGGTGAACGGCAGCGAAGACAACAACATCTTCCCTTCCGCCGCATCGTCGCCGACAGACGCCAGACTTCACCGAGAGTCGGAATTGACCGGTCGCGTAAGAGCCGACGATTACATCGCACACGCAACTTTTCCGATGACACCGGTCAATTGCCCCCAAATTAGCCGCGGAGCTTGCTCCGCGCGCCGAGCGCATCCCGACGGCACCGCCACCCCCCAACAAATCAGAGCCCGGGACGTCAGCGTCACGGTCCCCGCGCCCCGGGCAATGGGCGTGCCAGATCGTCCTTCGCCCCGGATGGCATGAGCCACCCGCAGCACCATCCGACGAAAAACGTCGTCACGCTTCCAATCACCGGATACCACGGCCACGCGATCGTCGTTTCGACCTTGATGGCTCCGAGCACGACCAGCCCCGCGAGCATGCCGGCCACGGCGGCCGCTTGGCCCGTGCGGCGAGTGAACAGTCCCAGCCCGAACACGCCCAACATCACTCCGGCTGTGAAGCCGGCGATCGCCAGCACATCCTGCACGACACTCCGGGAGAAATCGGCCGCCACAATCGCCAACCCGGCTTGAATTACCCCGAAGACGACCGTGAATGCGCGGCTCAGTGCCAAACGGCGACGGGCCGTTGCCGGGCTGCCGTCAGAAGGCCCGCTGAAGTCGCTCACCAACGTCGCCGACGACGAGTTGAGCGAACTCGACAACGTCGACATTGCCGCAGCAAACACAGCCGCCAGCACGAGCCCGGCGAGCCCGGCCGGCATGTGATGCACGATATACTCGGCATAGGCGGCGTCCCCCTTGGCGATCGCTTCCGTCGGCGGGTGCTGGGCGAAGAACGCCGCCAACCCGATCCCGATTAGCAGGAACAACGTGAACTGAAACAGCACCACCACACCGCTCAGGATGACAGCGCGGGCCGCTTCCCGCTGGGACCGGGCCGAAAGCAGGCGCTGCACGATCATCTGATCCGTGCCGTGGCTCCCCAGCGACAGAAACGTCCCGCCAAACAGTCCCGCCCAGAATGTGAACGGGTCCGAGGAATCCCACGAGAAGTCGAATATCCGGAACTTGTGTTGCTCCACCCCAAACGCTTGCAGTTCACCCCAGCCGCCCGGGAGCGCATCCGCCAGCAACCACAGCGTGACGGCTCCCCCCGCGAGATAGACCAGCAGTTGCAGACAGTCGTTCCAGACGACCGATTTCATCCCGCCGAACAACGTGTAGAACACGGTGATAAAGGCGATCACGATCACGCTGTCCGTCAGCGGCAGGCCGATCGCCGCCTTCAGGGCGATCGCCGTCAGGAATAACCGCAACCCGTCGCCCACGTTGCGGGCCACCAAGAACATCGCCGAGGCAAAACGTTGGGCCACCACGCCGAACCGCCGGTGCAGTACCTCATACGCGGTGAACATCTCACCGGCAAAGTAGGCGGGCAAGAGCAGCCGCGCCACGAGGAACCGCCCCACAATGTACCCGCCGCACAGTTGCAAAAAACGCATGTCCCCGTGAGCCGCAAACGTCAGTCCGGGGATGCTGAGAAACGTGGCCGTACTGGTCTCCGTCGCAACGATCGATCCCAACAGGGCCCACCACGGCAAGTCGCGGCCGCCCAACAAATAATCGGACAGGTCGCGGTTTCCCCGGCCCGTCCACACTCCCAGCAACACCACGCACGCCAAGTACACACAAATGACGACCAGATCAAATGTCGAGATCGTCAGGTGCATTCGCGACAGGACCCGAGTATAACCGGCGATGGAGAGGATTTGCCCGCCATTATGCTCCCCCCTGTCCCGGCCCGCAACTTATGAGTCTCGCTGACCTCACCACCGAAGGCCGCAATCCGGCTTCCGAAGCGCTCGACCGACTTTCGTCGCTCGAAATTGTCCGACTGATGCACGCCGAAGACGGGCGCGTCCCCGAAGCAGTGGGAAGAATTGCGGAGTCGATCGCGCAAGCCATCGACGTCGCTGCCGACCGTCTGTCCGCCGGAGGTCGTTTGATCTACGTCGGCGCAGGAACCTCCGGTCGGCTCGGCGTGCTCGACGCGGCCGAATGTCCGCCGACGTTCAATTCGCCCCCGTGGCAAGTTCTCGGACTGATCGCCGGCGGGACGACGGCGCTCACCCGGGCCGTCGAAGGGGCCGAAGACCATCCCGAACTGGCGGTCGAGGATCTCCGTCGTGTCGAGCTATCCGACCAGGACGTTCTCGTTGGCATCGCCACCAGCGGACGCACGCCCTACGTCATCGGCGGGTTGCAGTATGCGCAAGCGATCGGGGCCTATGCGATCGGGTTCAGTTGCAACGAGGACTCGGAATTGAACGGCGTATCGGACCTGATCCTCGCTCCGGTTGTCGGTCCGGAAATCGTCAGCGGCTCAACGCGCCTCAAAGCAGGCACCGCCACCAAGCTCGTGCTCAACATGCTCACCACCGGAGCGATGGTCCGGCTGGGGAAGACCTATGGGAATCTGATGGTCGACCTGCAAACGACCAACCAAAAGCTCGCCGATCGTTCCGGGCGAATCGTGGCCGCACTCACCGGATTGCCGCGCGAGACAGCGAATGAACTGCTTGAACACTCCGCCGGCGACGTGAAGACGGCGTTCCTTGTGCAGCAGCGAGGTGTGTCGCCCACCGAGGCACGCCGGCTGTTGCAACGGGCACAAGGGCGGCTGCGCGATGCACTCGAAACCGACACGCACAAGGACGACGCAGCGGTCCCGGCCGAGGCCCCCGGTGAAGGTCATCCCGGAAACAATCGCGACGCGTCCCTTGTCCTCGGCGTCGACGGCGGCGGCTCGAAGACGCTCGTCTGGTTGGCCGACGCCGATGCCGCAAGCAAAACCCCTCGCGGAGTCGGCCGAGCCGGGCCGTCGAACCCGTTGGTTGTCGGTTGGCATGCCGCACTCGCCAACATTGACCGGGCGGTCAGCCGTGCTTTCTCATCTGCGAAAATCGCTCGGCAACCGGTCTCAGCCGTCTGTCTCGCCGTCGCCGGGACCGCCCGCGAAGCCGAGCGGCAACGACTGGAATCCTGGGTCGGAAATCGCCACATCGCTACGCAGATCGCCACGACCCATGATGCACTGCCGGTGCTCACCGCGGGCACGTCGGGCGGCGTCGGAATCGCGCTGATCTCGGGGACCGGGTCTTTCGCGTTCGGCCGGAACGAACAGGGGACCACCGCGCGGGCCGGAGGCTGGGGGCAGCGGCTCGGCGACGAAGGCAGCGGCTACGCGATTGCCCGGGCCGGACTGCAGGCGGTCACGCATGCCCACGACGGCATCGGCCCCGTGACCCGGCTATCGGACACCATGCTGCACGCCCTCGATGTCTCGACCGTGATGGACCTGCGCGAGGTTCTGTCCGATGATCAGTTTGACGCAAGGCGATTCGCCGGATTGGCACCGCTCGTCATCGAAGCGGCCGAGGCGGGCGACCCTCCGGCAACGGCCATTATCGATGAGGCATCCCGCGGTCTGTCGGCACTGGTGCTCGCCGTCAATCAGCAACTCGCCGCTCATCCGGGCGAAAACGAATGCGAACTCGCCCTCTCCGGCGGCCTCCTGGTCCATTCGGCCTACTTGAGGAAGCAATTGCTCGAAGCCGTCTCAGCCGCCGGTCTGACGGTCACACAGTTCGGCGTGGTTGACGTGCCCGTGCAGGGAGCCGTCCAACTCGCGCGGAATGCCGCAAAATCCAACGGTGCCACTCCGGCTCCCGCATCGTCCCGGTCCGAACAAAGGTCCGAGTGCCTGTGACGGAGCAGCCACAGGGGTTTGCACCAGCAAGCCGCGTCCGGTCTCGGCCGGCGTCGAATCCAACAGCAATGTTGCGAAACTGGGGACTGCACAATGAGGACACGGGCCCAACAGCAACAGCTGTCGGGCCCGTGGAGACGCACGTTCCGGTTGTCACTCGAATGCCGAATTAGAATTCGCCAACAACTTCGCCTTTCAGGGAGGTGATCAGGCTCGCGAAGACGAGCGCATCGATGCTCGCGCTGAGGTACCGAGACGAGCCGTCGCAAAGCGCGATATGGGCCCCACCGGTGTGCCACGAGTACAAGCCGGCACCCCGGCGGTTCGAACAGTTGATGGGACACAGGCCGCCGTCACCGGTTTCCGGACCGGAGAAGCCAGTTCCGTTGACCCAGTTTTCCTTAAAGGGATCGCCCCAACCACCGCCGGCGGTCCGCTCGTTGACCCAGACGGTGTCACCGACAGCAACGGAGTTTTGCCGGACACCTCGGTAGTACAGGTGGTTCCGACCGGCCAATTCGCTCAGCAGAATGGTGTTGGACGTCCCGTCCAGGATGTTGCGAATCTTCGAGGCTTCGCCCGGATCTTCCAGGACACCAGGCACATCGGTGACCATGACTGCCCAGGTCGAATAGCCGTGCCGATTGCCACCTCCGCCGGTCGGGTAGCCGGCAGCCGGAGTGTACGCCGCGCCGGAGAGATCGCCTCGGATGCCGCTGATGGTTTCGTAGTCGACCCGGCCGCCAGCAAATGTCCAGGTACCGTCAACTCCCGGAAAGCCTGCTGCGAGAGGAGTTCCGGCGGGGATACTCCATTCGACAACTTTGTTTTCGCCAGGAGCGGAGGGGCACATGAAGTTGGCGACAACCGTTCGGTATGCCGCCTGGTTCACCGAATTGAACGGGCTGATGTTCAGGTTGAGCTGGTTGTAGACGTTCGTCTGTTCCAAATAGGGCAACAGCGCGGTCGTCCAGGTCGTCGATGAGCTAACCCCCATGGACCCGGTGCCGACTGTCAGGCCAAGAATCTCGGGTTTCGCGAACATGCCGTACACATCGTGGTAGTTGTGGAACGCCAATCCGAACTGCTTCAGGTTGTTCTTACATTGGGTGCGGCGAGCTGCCTCCCGCGCCTGCTGGACGGCTGGCAGCAGCAGCGCAATCAGGATGGCAATGATGGCAATTACCACCAGTAGCTCAATGAGCGTGAACCCAGAGCGGCGCCGTCGTGTCGTGAGTCTCATGGTATTCTCTCCTGGACAATGAAATCGGAACAGTTCAACAACAAAACCCGCGTTGAAAGCCAAGCCGTCGCACTTGCCGGAAATGAAGATGCGGACGGGGAGGTCCTGAATCTTGCGGCCATGCACTCCCGCAGGAGGCCTCATCCTTTTTGAAGAAAAACGACCCCTTGTCAAGAAACATGGAGGGAGCACCTGCTCATCTCAGGATACGTTTGCACTGACCAAACTTATCCAAGAAAACGGTCGGGCCGCTTATTTTGTGGTGAGTTCGATGGTTCCCAAGTCAATCGGCCCCGTATCGGTTTCGCTGACCGTCAATGTGTGCTCGGATTTCTCCGGATCGATGTACTTGCCGTTGAAATCGTCTCCTTCGAGCCGGGCCCGCATCAAGTTTTGCTGGCCAAGTTGAAACGTCAGCTTGAATTCGCCGACGGGGACGCCGTCGCCCGCTTCGTACGTTGAAAGTGAGAAACTGCCGTCCGGGTTGACTGTCGCTCCCGGCACCGTTGCTGTTGGGCTTTCTTCGCCGCCGGCCTTATAGGCCCGAATGCGAATCTGCTTCGGCAGTTGGACCGTCGTGCCATCGACGGTGATCTTGCCGACGACCGGAACCGTCTTGACGCGCGCCGGCCCTTCCGGCCCGGAGCCGCCACAACCGACGATACAGAAAACCGTGAGTAGTTGAAGCCGAACGGCCCAGTCGACGCGACTGCGCGTGACGCCGCAAACACCGGGATTGTTCATGAGCGGACTACGGACAGACTTGGTGTTGAGGGGAATACACGTCTGGCGATGACGACCTTTTGCGAGTCGGGAAGTCAACGCCACCGCCGAGTTTAACGGGCTGCAATCGCCCCTGTCAACCAAATCGACCGACTGGTCGGTAGAAATTTCTCTCTCCCTTCATTCTCACCAGGCGGGAAGCAGCCACACGGCGCGGGGAGTGGCAGCGTCGGATGCAGGCGGGGGTTGTTGTTTCAGGCCCATGGATGCCGTGAGGCGGCGGCGGGGGCACGCGCGGATTTCGGTGCCGCTGCCTGGCCGTCTGCGTTCGACGCGGAACATGGCTTTCGCACTGCGTCGGACGGACAGGCCGTGC
>JAJDEI010000072.1 GCA_029259845.1 Planctomycetaceae bacterium
CTGCTCCGCGACGGGGCGGAACGCACGACGGACAAGCTCGGGAACTTGTGCGGCCGCGTGCTCGATCTGTTCCCCGAAACCGAATGCCGAAACTACCTCCGCCACTGCGGCTACCGCTACACTTAAAACGGCGCCGCACTAGCAACTCGATCAGCAAAAACGCTCGTTGATGTGTGCTCATCGTTTTGCGCCCTTGAAGAGAGCAGATTGAAAAACCCCGAACGGAAAAACCTTGACCGTCAGGCGAAGGCGGGCCGACATGGCTAAAACCACCATGAATCGGTCTTGACCCGCAACGGGCTTTGATAGAAGCCACCCGGCAATGAACCAGCACCTCCATCGAACGGATGCCCCCCAAAGTGCCCGGTCGTCTGTGCAACTTTCCTTTCATGACGGTTTTGTTACGATCACGTCATCTGCACGGTCGTCGGGCGTTTTGTGTCAGGTGAATTCAGCCTGTCGGGCGAATTCAACAGGCCGTGCCGGGAGGTGATGATTGGCAATACGGTACGCAGATGAATGGGCACTGGTGACCGGAGCATCGTCCGGCATTGGCAGGGAGTTTGCGCGCCAACTCGCAGCGCGCGGCATGCATTTGGTGCTGACGGCCCGCCGCGAGGACTTGCTGGAAGAGCTCGGCAGCGAACTGGACACCCGTCACGGAACAAAAACGCTGATCATTGCCGGCGATCTGGCTGAGGACTCGTTTCCACAAACACTGTCCGAGAAGATCCGGGAACAGGGGATCTCCCTTCAATTGCTGGTAAACAATGCGGGGGTCGGCCATGTGGGGGCCATTCAGGAAGCAGACGTCGCCCGCATGACGAAGATCGTGCAACTGAACATCAAGGCACTCACGGAACTGACTTACCGCTATTTGCCCGAGATGCTCGAGCGGGGCGAAGGGGCGATCATCAACGTTGCCTCGGTTGCAGCGTTTCAGCCGGTGGCCTATATGCCGGTTTACGCAGCCAGCAAAGCGTTCGTGTTGCATTTCACGGAAGCCCTGTGGGCCGAAACCCGCGATGAAGGCGTGACGGTGATGGCTTTGTGCCCGGGCACGACCCAGACCGAGTTCTTTCAGACGGCAGGAGTCGGGGGATGGCTGAAAAAGCATCGCTCTCAAACAGCCGAACAGGTCGTCAAGGCGGCGCTTCGCGGATTGCGGAAGCGGCGGCAGTACCTGGTTTCCGGTTGGACCAACTACCTGCTGTCGCTCGCCGTCCGTCTCGGACCAAGGCGGCTCGTCGTGCTTGAGTCGATGAAGTACTTCCGGCCGATGCCCGGCAAACAGCCCTCCGGGAAAGAGGGCGATTCTCCGCCACCGGAAAACTGAGGGCGTCTGTCGACAGACTCAGGAGGACGACGGACGTCGACCGCGGCCTTTTTCTGCCCAAGAATCTTACGGTTTTGAAACCGGTTTATGAATGATGGCCAAGAAAGAACCCAACAAGCTTGCGGCTGGTGCTGCGTTGCGGATCAACGATGGCGTGGCGTTGCCGGAATTCCCCGAGCAGTCCATCGCTGGCTGGACAGGCACGGTGGTTGAGCAGAGAGGGCGGGCAGCGGACCTGAAATACATCATCGAGTGGGACGATGCGACCCTCGGGGCAATGCCGCAGTCGTACAAGGACCATTGCGAGGAACACGGCCTGTTCTACAAGATGGTCTGTCTCCCGGCCGATCAGGTCGATGCCTTGCCGTCCAGCTCTGCGGATGGTTAGTCCGCACCCGCCGGACGGCTTCTGCAAGTCCCCGGACACCGCTCGAACGTCGTCGAATTTTTGCCCGCCAAGCCGACGCCTTTGGCGTCGAACGGGCTGTGATGCGGGTGATGGTCTCGTGGACGATGACGACGCGGGCGATGGCGGCTCGACGACCGAGCCGTCGGCTTGGGAGCCGTCGAGTTTCCAGATGAGACTACGAGTGGTGGAAGACACCCCGTGTCTCACTTGGGAAACACCCGTCGGACAGGATTTTCGGCCGATTTTCTTCCAGAGAGTCGTTTCCGGGCCACGACACGGGGTGCCGGGGCACGTGCTTCTGTCCCGCGGGTCCTGCAAAACACGGGGTTTGCAGCGGTGGCGGTCCAGTTCTGCGGATTCTGCCGGTCGGCCAACGAGAAAATCCGTGCGATCCGCCTGTTTCTTGCAATTCTCACGACCCGCCCTGCCCGAAAAAGGCAGACTATCACGGTTGGCGAAAGCATCCGGGCGACGGTGCCTTGGCGGTGGATTGGTCTTGACAGGACCTGCCCCTATTGGCGGCTCAATCCGGCGAACAACTTAAAGTGTTCGGCTCCGCCGACCCGATAGTACACGTCAGACGGATTCGTACGGATCATTGGGGCC
Organism: Planctomycetaceae bacterium; assembly: GCA_029259845.1. Classification (GTDB taxonomy): domain Bacteria; phylum Planctomycetota; class Planctomycetia; order Planctomycetales; family Planctomycetaceae; genus JAHBXU01. The sequence continues at coordinate 2,352 of JAJDEI010000072.1, forward strand.
AACCGCCCCAGGCATCAGCAAGAGGCAGATGTCGGTCCCGGAACCCGTCAGGGGGGATGGACGCTTAGAATACCGACCGGCCACCAGAGCAGGATGCTCTGCGGTGGTGCTCTGGTCCGCTCCCCGCCGTGCAGTGGCACATCCAGTGCCGTTGCCTCACGCGATGCCGGCTGCCCAATGACGTATGTCATTCGGCGACCGGCCTGACCGCCATCGCCACACTTTGTGTCGATGGCAACACAACCCCTGGAAAGTATCCAGACTCTGAGATGACCCCGACCCAGACACAATGGCCGATGCGTAGGACCCGCATGCAACGGAACATGTTGGCCATTGATGAAATCTGCCCACGCACCTGTTGTGCCGCTCGGAACGTCCGCGCGTCATCTCGGTTCGTTCAGGCACAAGGGGTGAAGATTCAGAGGGAACGACGCACCCTCTGACCCGAAATCACGTGAATTGGAGAGCCCGCAATGAGGACGATCTTCACAACTGGCCAAGTTGCCAAGATCTGCAAGGTAGCACCCCGCACCGTCAGTAAATGGTTTGATTCGGGACGCCTGCGTGGCTACCGGATCCCCGGATCCCAAGATCGCCGCATTCCCCGCGAGCATCTGATCCGGTTCCTGAAGGAGCACGGGATGCCGCTTGGTGAACTTGAAGACGAAGCGATGGGCAAGCTGCTGCTCGTCGGAGTCGACAGTCAGGTCCGCGCCGGACTGTTCGAAATAATCCCCCCGGACGATTTCAAAACCGAATTGGCGGCCAGTGGTTTTGAGGCCGGTATCCAAGCGGAATCGCTGCACCCGGATGCTGTCGTCATCGACTTCGGCATGGGACGCAACGAGTCGCTGATGATCGCTCAGAATCTCAAGAAGAACGCCGATTACACGGACACCGTGCTGATCGGACTGCTGAGCGACGAAGACAACGCGAGTGGTTTCGACCGCACGTTGTTCAACGAAACGTTCCGTAAGCCGTTCGATTCTGCCTTGCTCGCCGAGCGAATCCGCACGCTCGTCGGCCGCAAAAAGCAGATCGCCTGAAACGGCGGACGATAATTCGCCGATTGCCGGAGAGCAACACGCCAGCGTATGATTCCGAAAGGGCCCCGGGCACTGCCCGATTAAACGGTCACAACACGCGAGAATTCGCGAAGACATGACCGGCTAATACTTGGCCCGCCTGGAATCGATTGGCGTCTCCGGCTTCCCCCGGCGGTTCAGATAAAGGGCCGGCCTTCATCCGGCCCGCTGCACGGTGCTTTGCCCGTGCGACCTGGCACGTTCTCACGGTATCGCGATCCCACGGACCGGGTCCACCACCCAACCGGGATTCTCGAAACCGTGAGCCGACGTCATGTCGTGCGTGCGAAGCACTCGTCATTTGGTGCCGGGCGATTTCATGTCTCCGACAGCGTGACCGTGCAACGATGTCCGATTCAACGGCCCATCCCGCTGTGTTGCCCGCCGCTGTGTTGCCCGCCGCCGTGGCAGCCCCGGTCCGGCATTGGCTGCTGCCACTGTTCGTCGCCACGTTCGCCTGGCTGGCTGTCATCGGCACGCTCGATTCCAGTGGTGCCGTCCCCCGGCTCGGTGAAGGCCCCGGACTGACGCTGGACGAAACCTTCAACGTCCAGATGGGCGTCTACCACGTTCGCGCCGCCCGTGAGTATGGGTTCGGATTGCTCTCCTTCGAAAGCATGCGGGAAATCTTCGGGGCCGATGTCTACAATCCGGACCATCCGCCGCTCGGCCGGGTCCTGATTGGCCTCGCCCATGAACTCTCCCGGCCGCTCCTCGCCCCGGACGTCCCCGCGGACTCCGTCGCCGTGACTTGTGGGCGCACAGCAACCGCTTGCGGTTTCGCCTTGACCATCTTCCTTGTCGGCTGGACGGCCTCCCGCTGGTACGGTCGCACAGCCGGGCTGGTCGCTGCGCTGAGTCTGCTCCTCATGCCCCGGATGTTCGCCCACGGACACATCGCATCGCTGGAGACATTCGTCGGCCTGTTCTATTCCGCCACCGTGCTCTACACCGCCGACCGCTGGGAGGGAGCAGGCAAGCCCGCGTGGCGAGCCGTGATCGTGAGTGGCGTTCTGTTGGGGCTTGCGCTGCTGACGAAGATTCAGGCAATCCTGCTGCCGATCCCGATCGCCGTCTGGGCCCTGTGGTACTGGCAGTGGCGAGCGGTCCTGCCAATCCTTGTGTTTGGTACGACTGGCGTGCTCATATTCTTCGTCGGCTGGCCCTGGTTATGGCTCGACCCGGTCGCCCACTTGAGCGAATACTTCGGCCGCACCACCGAGCGGCTCACCCTCTACTGCTGGTATATGAATCAAAAATGGGCCGACACGGACGTCCCGTGGCACTATCCGCTGGTGATGTTCGCCACCACCGTGCCGGTGGGGCTGCACGCGCTCGGCCTGTGGGGGGTGCTGGGAGATCGGGCTTCCGGTTTCGTTCTTCGGCGCTCGGAAAAAGCTGACGACGACAACCGAAACCTGCAGAACGAACCCCGAACGGCGACGTCCGACAAGCTGTCACGCGTCCACAGCCTCATCGCCCTCAACGTTTTCTGGCCGCTCGCGTTCTTCGCCCTCCCCGGCATTACCGTCTATGACGGCACGCGGCTGTTCTTGATGGTCTTCCCGCTGTGGGCCGTGCTCATCGGGCGTGGCGGGCAGTTTCTCGGGGACGCGCTGGCCGCCCGCTGGAACCGTCGGCTGGCAACAATGGCCGTGGCCGCGTTTCTCGCCGCGCAGTCTTACGGCGTCATCGCCATGCATCCGGTCCAGCTCAGCTACTACAACCTGCTGGTCGGCGGATTGCGGGGCGCGAGCCGCCTCGGCTTCGAGGTCACCTACTGGGGCGACAGCGTGACACGCTCGCTGCTGCAGCAGGTCGAGCCGGAAGTCGCAGGCGGCCCAGTGTTCGTGGCGCCGGTGCTGCATCCGTTCCAGCTCAAAGAATTGCAGGCACAAACTCCCAATCTGCGCGCACCGCTTGCCCCCTTCGACGAGAACGACGCCGCCAACGTTCAACGCCTGTTGGTCTTCCGCCGCCGCGCCGACTCGTGGCCCACACTCACGCCCGCCCCTCCCCACAGCCGGCTGCGCGCGGAGGTAACACGCGAGGGCGTCCAACTTTCCGGCTTCTACGAAGTCAAACGCGGCGCATTCGGCGGCTCGCCGCCGCCGGTGCCGGAGTCTCGATGAAGAACTGACGAGGAGTTCGATCGGGACGAATCCGCGACCACGTCATGTGTCTCAAGACGTGTGTGGAAGCGATTCCGACGTCGGTCGTCGCCGTTGGCTCCGGGCGAACACCAATCCTTGATTCCGGTTAGCCCGGAGGCATCGCCGCCGGCGAACCGCCGGAAATCCCCCCATCGTGATAAGCACCCTCGCCCTGGCCCTCATCCCAAGTGCATCTTGAGGTGTTCGACGACATCCGATAGCATTGAAGGACTTGCTGCGTTTGTCGGGGGCGGTTTGCGTGGCCTCAGCCTTGGGCCGCGTCGCCACCGCCAATCATGGCAGGCCGCTCCGAAACTCGTCCGATGGACCGGGTGGCGTCGGAACCCTGTCTCCTTGCTTTCGCTGAGGAATCTCATGATCCGCAGAAGACCGTCTCGTGCTTCCAACAAAATCGCGTTCGCCGTGGCCATCCTCTTGGGGATGTCGTTCTTCGCCCAGCAGTTCTCAGCCGCGGCCCCCCGGGAGCAGGAGATCGCCAGCCTGGTCGCCAAGATCGTCCCCCGGTATCACATCAACCAGGTGACGATCGACGACGCGGTTTCCGAGCAGTTGTTCAACCGGTACTTCGACGATCTGGATCCGCTCAAGCGGTACTTCGTCCAGTCGGACATCGACGAATTCGCCGGCAAGAAGACGTCGCTCGATGATACCGTCAAGGTGGGAAACATCGACTTCGCCTACAACGTGTTCGACAGATTTCGCGAACGGCTGGGCGAGCGGGTCACCCTGGCACAAGAACTGATCGATCAGGATTTCGACTTCACCAAAGAGGAGTCGATGGCAATCGAGCCTGACGACCTGGCCTGGGCCACCAGCGACGCCGAAATCCGGGACCGCTGGCGAAAGCAGATCAAGTACGACATCTTGCAACTCAAGTTAGCAGACGAATCACTCGAAGAGGCCCGCGAACGGCTGCATAAGCGGTATCGCACGATCAAGCTCAGCTACGACCAGATGGAGAAAATCGACATCCTGGAGCTGTACCTCACGGCGCTGACCAACTGCTTCGACCCGCATTCCTCATACATGTCTCCGGACACGGTTGAGGACTTCACGATTCAGATGAGGCTCAGCCTGGACGGCATCGGTGCGTCGCTGCGGTCCGAGGATGGCTACACCATCGTCCATCAGATCATCCCTGGCGGCGCGGCTGCCAAAGACGACCGCCTCCAGGTGGGCGACAAAATCATCGGCGTCGGGCAGGCGGAAGGGGAAATCGAGGACATCATCGACCTCAAGCTCCGTAAGGTTGTCGAGAAAATCCGCGGCCATCGCGGCACGGTCGTCCGTCTGCAGGTGAAACCGGAATCCGGCGAAACGCAGATTTACGAAATGGTGCGGCAAAAGATCGAGCTCAAAGAGTCCGAAGTCAAAGGCGAGATCATCGAAGCCAACTCCCGGGTCGGTCGCAACGGACGGGTGGGAATCATCCACATCCCTTCGTTCTATCGCGATTTCGCCGGTGCCTCCGGCGGTGGCCGCAACTTCACCAGCGCGGCCCGCGACGTCGCCAAGGTGCTTGCCGATTTCACCCGTCAGGGCGGCGTGGACGCCATCGTCATCGATCTTCGCAAGAACGGCGGCGGCTCGCTCACCGAAGCCATCGAAGTTTCCGGCCACTTCATCGACCAGGGACCGGTGGTCCAGGTCAAAGGACCGGACGGCACGGTCGAAACGGGCCAATATGAAGACAAACGCCCCGGCGTGCTCTACTCGGGACCGCTGGTCGTCCTCTGCAACCGGGCTTCCGCCTCCGCTTCGGAGATCTTCGCCGGAGTGATCAAAGACTACCACCGCGGCATCATTGTGGGGGACTCCACCACGCACGGCAAAGGCACCGTGCAAAACGTGATGCCCGTATCTCCCAACCGCCCGCTCAGTTTCTTCAGCAACACCAATCGCGGCTCGCTCAAGCTGACGATCAGCCAGTTCTACCGAGTCAACGGTGACAGCACCCAAAACCGCGGCGTTCGCTCGGACGTGGTGCTCCCTTCGGTGTTCGACCATCTGGACGTCGGCGAGATGTACCTCGATAACGCCCTGCCCTTCGATCACATTCCCCCGGCCCGGTACGTTGCCGACCATAAGGTCGACCAGCAGGTTCGGACCGCGCTTCGGGAAGCCAGTCAAAAACGGGTCGATGCAGACGAGGGTTTCGGCAACGTCAAGAAACGCATCCGCCGCTATCTCGAACGCAAGAACCGCAAGACCGTCTCGCTGAACGAGAAGGTCCTCCAGGAAGAACTTGATCTCGACAAGGCACTCGCCGAGGCGATGGACGACGGTGACGACGAGGCCGCGCACCCCGTCGACGAGGATGCCCCCGTGGAGGACGAAGCAGGCGAGGCCAAGGATGAGAAAAAGAAAGATGAAGTGTTTGGTGAGAACTTCTACAACGACGAAGTCCTCCAGATCGCTCTCGATTACGTCCACGCCCTGAACCAACTCAAGACTGTCCAGCGGTGAGCGACCGACGTTCTGACGTTCCCAACCTCCGGCTTGGGGAACAGGGAGAGTGTCCCAAGCCGACGGCTTTGCCGGCCTCCTGACAACAGCGCCGCTCTTGCATGGGGGCGTGTCGACACTCGAACCGACCCGTTCTCTCGGAAAAGCTGCGCAGCACCGGTTGTCCCAACCGGTGCTGCGCAGCGGCGGGAAGATGGTCACTCACCGGACGTTTCACGCGACGACTCCCGCTCGTGCGGTAGGGCGAATGTGTGTCTCTCGATGGGAGGATTGTCGGCGGTTCTCTGTCGGCGGTTCTCTGTTGGCGGTTCGCTGTCGGCGGTTCGCTGTCGGCGTTGCCTCCGGGCTAACCGGAATCATGGATTGGCGTTCGCCCGGAGCCAGCGGCGACGGCTATCGTCTGTGCGATGCCCCGACTTCGATAAGCCGTTTGGCCCTGTGTCGTGGGGTGGCACGCGTTGAGGTGACCCACTGGCCCATTCCGAAAGTCAATACATCCAGGGCCAGAACACTTCATGGAGTGGCGAGGTGCCCGTCGGGCCGCAACACTTGCCGATTCCACATGCTGCCGCACGGCTCTGCCCGCACAAACACGCTGGCAACTTGCCGTCGCTACCGCTCGCAGACCACGCGAAAACCAAAGTATCTCGCGATCCCGGAAGGGGCGTTGCTGCGTCGATGAGCCGCGCGGCAGCGGAATGCATCGGCACTCCAACTCCCACCCATCAGCAGATGGTCAGCCCCTTTCTCTGGCCCTTGGGGATCGTCGGTGGGCGACTGCTGGTAGTAGTCCCGGCCAAACCAGTCGAAACAGAGCTCCCCCACGTTCCCGTGCATGTCGTACAGGCCGAAGGCATTCGGTTCGTAGGAGCCAACGGTTGTCGTTCTCCCCAGGTACGGGCCTCGCTTGGCACCGCCGTAGGGGAAACGGCCGTTGATGTTCGCTTGGTTCGAGGAGAGGGATTCGCCGTAGCTAAACGATGTTGTCGTTCCCGCGCGACAGCAGTATTGCCACTCCGCTTCGGTCAGCAGCCGGTAACTCCGGCCTGCGGCCTTCTCAGCCGGTCGTTCTGAGAGCTTCTTACAGAACTCGACGGCATCATTCCAGGAGATCCGCTCCACCGGAAACCGGCTCGTGTCGAGGCCCGCCACCTTCTTTTGGCCTCCTCCGGTTTTCGAGAACCAACTCGGGTTGGTTCCTTGCACCGCTTGATACTCAGCCTGAGGCACTTCGTAGCGGCCAACCAGCAGCGGCTTTGTGACTCTGACCAGGTGTTGCGGCTTCTCGTCGTCCCGGGCCCGCTCGTCGTCATCGGGGGATCCCATCAGGAATTCCCCGGCGGGAACTGCGATCAGTTCCATCCCGATCGAGTTCGTAACGATCTCCGGCTCGCCGAACGAGACCGCCGACTCGCTGAGTTGGATCCCCAATGTTACGGCTGTCTGCATCGTTGAGGACATCGCAGCGGCGGTCGCAAGCGGCACGCCCTGCGGAAGCTGGTCCCCACCATGAACGGAAACCTGTCCGCTCACCAACAGCAGCATGACGGCAGGAATGAGTTGCGATGCGGATCGGAAGATGACATTGGCAGCCGGCATGGCTTTCTGCTTTCAGGTTGAGTATCAGGATGATCCAGGCGGACAATGAAGTGTCTGCGAAAACATCGGGGTCGGTGATACGTTGCCGACAGACCGGACCGCTTCTGCGCTCATCCAGCCCGAACGTTCGATCAGCGGACTGATCGGGAAACGATCTTCGACAGTCAGAGCCAGAACGCATCCCCGTGCCCACCGTCCATAGTATACGAAAAGCGTCGGCGAGGTCATGTCACCGCCACGACGGCTTTCGGCCACGGAGGGCACTCCCTTGTACGACGATCACACGCACGGACCAATCGTCGCCTGACTGCGACGTGCCAATGTGCCGCAAGCCCATGCGGTGCACTGCGGTGGCGCACAAGCCGTGGCACACAATCCGGCAAGTGCGTTTTGCGTGCGCTCTCGGCGAATCTGTCAACGAGAAACCGGACGAGCGTCTGGACCGATGGGGAGGGGGCAGCGCCGATCGAAGAAGTCCAGCCGACGACGATGTTTTGCACCGGCACAAAAAAAGGAAATGCCGCTGTGTTGGCCACAGCGGCATTTCCGGATTCGTTTTGACCTGGTGAGGCCCCTCAGGGCTTCGGGTCAGGTCTCACTCGTGTCAGGTCTCATCCATTGGGTTGCCACCGGCCTGTCCCCCGGCGGGAACCTGAACCTCGGCTTTCGGGACATCAAAGTCCTTCGTCGCCGACTCCGTGGGGAGTTCGATTTCGGTTTGCCAAGCTCCCTTCCAGAGCGGTTTGCCTTCGGCTCCTCCGGACCCGGCGTCCGCAAACCCGGTGATGTTGACGGTGAACTTTCCGCCCTGGTGCCCTTTGCCCGACTGGCTCTCGTAGTATCCGTCGTCGATCGAACAGGCGGTCTTGTAACCGGTTTTCTTGTCCTCGAAGACAATCATCCCGTAGGGGACCGGCTGCCCGTCGAACGTGATAGTCCCAGAGACGTCGTAGCGCGTGGG
>JAJDEI010000073.1 GCA_029259845.1 Planctomycetaceae bacterium
GCCCAGGGACATCCAGGTCCAGACGGGAGAACACCCGCCCTCGGGCTCCGGCGACCAACCTCCCGGAGCCCTTCCTTCTCTTGTCCGGCCGCCCCTCAAAAAACCTCACCAAAACCCTTGCAATCCAAGACAGCCGCTACGGCACTGAAAGGCCCGAAGAGAAGAACAAGGCGGGTTGGGATGTTAGTCTCCCACGATCCGCGACAATCTGCCCCCATCCGCGTCATCCGCTTTTCCTTTCTTTGTCTTGCAACGGACATCGAAGATTCGGCGTGCAAGCTGATTGGGGGTCCCGTCGCTAACGCTCGGGGCTCTGATGGGCGGCTGGCGTCTCGGATAATGACGTGACTTCGTAGATCACCAAATTCCACCAAGACACGAAGAGATACGCCGGGTCCCTGATCACGACGCATCGCCGAACGAGTGGACCCATCCGCCTTCAGGAAGTTCCGTCTGCGTCCCGTCCGCAAGCCGTAACCGGCAGCCCGCCTCTTGAGTCACTGCACCGATCAAGGTCAGAGGCACGTCGAGCGGCGACCGTTCAAGCAAGCGTCGCCCGTCCTCCTTGCTCACGCTGAACAACAGCTCAAAATCCTCGCCGTCCGTCAGGGCATGATGCAGTCGCTGGGCGTCGGACAGCGACCCGTCGACGTCGTCGTGGATCGGAACGGCACCCGCGTCGATCACCATCCCGACGTCGCTCTCGCGGGCCAGATGCCGGACGTCAGACGCGACCCCGTCACTCACGTCGATCATTGCATGCAGGTTCACCGCGCTGTGCAGCGTTAGCGCTTCGTCCACGCGCGGCTGAAACGTCAGATGCCGTCCGGAGAGGCTGCCTCCCAGTGCTCCGGTGACGAACAACCAATCGCCCGCACGGGCACCGCTTCGCGTCACGATCCCGCGACCTGACGGCTCACCCAACAACGTCACGCTGATGACGAGCGGGCCGTCCCAGGTGTTGGTGTCGCCGCCGATGAGGTCGACGTCGAACTCCGCCGCGATGCCGAGCAGCCCGTCCATCAACTGCTGACCCAACAGTTCGGCGCGGCGTTTGGGAAGGACGATCCCAACGACCGTCGCCGTCGGTCGCGCGGCCATTGCGGCCATGTCGCTGAGGTTCACCGCCAGCGCCTTGCGCCCGACCGCTTCGGCACCCGACCGCTCCCCATCAAAATGCACTCCCTCCATCAGCACGTCGATGGCGACCAACACCTCGCCGTCACCTGAAACGTTCAGCAGAGCCGCATCGTCGCCAATCCCCAGCCGCGTGCGGTCACTGACGACCGTGCGGCGACGGATCTGCTCGATCAGCGAAAACTCGTCAGGACGGTTTGTCATACGGAATACGAAGCCATCAGCATTTGGAAAGAGAAGGCTTAAGCGTCGCTCCAAGTTTAGTGTGGCTGCGAGCCGCTGCCCATGTGACGCGATCCGGAGACTCGCCCTGGGCGCCTCCATTTAATGGTGAGGGTGGCTGGGGCGATCAGAAATCGATGATTGGTCAGCCGCACGGAACTCTGGGGCCGTGGACAGCGAACGAACCGCGTCACGGCCCCAGTGCTCGGCCTGAGGACTCGTTTCCGTCGCCACGACAGCACCCAACTACCCTGAAATGAGCGAGCACCAGCATCGAACGGATGCCCCCCTCGCCCGACCGCGATTTGAAGCGATCGCTCCGACGGGTGGCTGGGGCGCTTTTACGCGTGGAGCCATATAAAATCAGGGAATTGCCTCGTCGCGTCCTATGGCCAGCAATTGTCGCAGCCCCAGATCGCTGAGCCTCGCGACTGAGGCCGCGGACAGGGCTGTTCAACGATTGAAGCCGGGCAACGTCGTAACCCGAAGCGTCAGCGAGGGACGAATCGCTCACTGACGTTCGCTTCCTCGCTGACGCTTCGGGTTACCATTGAGCTTGTCCCGGTCGGTCTTCTCCCAAGTGAAACTTTGAATCGTCCTGAGGCCGCGGAGACGTTCTGATTGGCGTCAGCTTGCGGCAAATCATGGCCAAACTCGTTCTTCAACAACCATCGGCGCCCCCGCCACCCGTCCGCTACGAGGCTCGTAGAATGCCGGCTGCGCACAGTTCACTCCGGCAGACGGTCAACAGCCCCTGCTCGGCGATCAGCGTGACAAACGGGGCATGCACACGGCGGCAGCCGCGGGAGAGTTCCGTCTGGAGACGTCCCAGCCGCTCGGTGTAGGCGGCGATCGACTTGCGGTTGATGAGCATGTCTGTCTCGGCGCCCCCTTCGATGTCGAGCAGCCGGCGTCCTCCCAGTTCGGTCGGAGCCGCTTCCCACGCGGTCAGCAGTTGAATCACCCACAAGGCGGTCGCACCGGAAGCGAGTCGGCGGATCAATGATCCCGGGTCGTGCGGGAACAGAAAGTCGCTGACCACAATGCGGACCGACTGCGGCTTGAGAGGCACCGCATGCTCGTCGAGCAACTCGGCGAGGTTGCCGACGGCGTCAAACGGCAGAGACTCCAGCCGGTCGATTCCGTCTGGCCCCAACGGCGTGAGCGGGCGGTCGTCGCTCAACGGGATCAGCGTGGGCCGACCGCCGATACGTCCGCACAACTGAGCGAACACCGATGCCAACTGCCGGGTGAGGTGCATCTTCGAGCCCTCGCCGGTCGTCATCGAGCGGCTGACGTCGAACAGGATTTCCGTCCGCGGGCTGATTTCCTCACGATACATCCGCACCATCAGCGCGTCCGACCGGGCATAAGCAGCCCAGTCGACATGCCGGATGTCGTCGCCCGGCAGGTATTCGCGGTATTCCTGAAACTCCAGCGAACTCCCGGTCCCCCGCCCCAGTAACTCCCCGGACCGCCCCGCCGTCGGCATCCGCGGCAGCCCCAGGGCGTACGTGTTCACGACTTGCCGAACCTCAGGGTCGTTTCGCATGTCTCTGTTTGAGAAGGGAAACGGATTCCCCCCGGATCATCATGGATTGGGAGGTGATCGGGACAGTTGGACCATCATGTGGACCATCATGAGCAACTGTGCGATTCCAGCAACTCGGCAGATGGAGCCCACAGATACTGCTGGCACTGCCTGGCCTGCCGGACCGACCAAGTCACGACCTTGCACCACAGCCCGATCGCCAGCGGGAGACCAAAGGCAAAGGTCAGAAGGACAAAGATCCGAGCGGCTTCGTTGTGATCGAAGTCGCCGAAGTAATTCCAAAGGACTTCCAACATCACAGGGCTCCTTGATTCAAACTGAACGGAGGATTGTGGATGATTCGTTCCCGGATCACGTTTCTTGGGGAATCCCCACGAAGTCGAGCCAATCACAACCGATGGGAGTGTGCGATGGAGATCGCGTCGTGATTTTACGGTGAATTCCACTCCATTGGACAGGCGGCTCCCTGAAAAACCGGCGAACCGGTCTTGTCCACCGCCACCATCTGCTATGATACCTCCCCGAACGACCTGCCGCGGCTCCGCCGATTGAGCCGCCCCTGCTCCGGTCGACGCAATCTTTGATGCGCCGCCGATTCGTGACCTTAGCCCCCCAACCGTTGTGACCTCTCTGCAACCCCCGATTGTCGCCGGCGAACGTCCCCAGGCGATCTACAATCAGACCTTCTGGCTGGCCTACACCGCAAACGTGTTGCTGGTAACCGCCAACGCATTCACGTTTCGCTTTGCCGAGTTTGTCAAATGGCTGGGCGGGACCGAAACGCTCACGGGTGAGATCGTCAGCGTGGGCATTGTGGGGTCCCTGCTGGTGCGGTTCACACTGGGCCGCGACATCGACGGATACGGCGTCCGCCGCATGTGGATCGGTGCCTCGCTGCTGTTTATCATCGGCAGCGGCCTGATGACAGTCACGCAAAACCTGGGCTGGCAACTTTACGCGGCCCGCGTGGCGTTCACCGTCGGCATGGCGAGCATGTTCGCCTGTTCCATCTCGCACATCCAGCAACAGGTCCCCCCCCATCGCCGGACGGAGATGCTCGGCAGTCTCGGTTCGAGCGGATTTGTGGGCATGATGCTGGGGGCTCAGTTGGGCGACCTTGTCTTCGCATGGCTGCCGACTGGCCACGCGCTGTTTGCGGTGCTGTTTGGGGCGGCGACTCTCTGCGGCGTGGGGTATCTGCTGGTGGTCCTCTACCTGACGCGGCACGAGCAACATGCGCGTCCCCATGAAACTCCGGCGGCTCATCGGCTGCTTCTCCGCTACTGGCCCGGACCGGTCGTCCTTGTGGCGATGATGATGGGGGTCGGTTTTGTGGTCACCACCGTGTTTCTCACCCGCCACGCCACCGTGTTGGGATTGCCCGGCATCCGCACGTTTTTCACGGTCTATCCGGCCAGTGCCTTTATGTTCCGGCTGATATCACGGACCTGGAGCCGTAGTATCGGCCGGCATCGCATGCTCCTGATGGGCCTCGCCGGCCATTGCGTGGGGCACGTCCTGCTTTGCCGCGTGGCCACCGAGTGGGACCTGATTTTCCCGGCGATCGGCTGCGGCTTCGGACACGCCCTGTTGTTCCCCTGCGTCGTCTCGCTGGGAGCCGGCGCCTTCCCCGCCGAGTATCGCGGCAGCGGCACAACGATCACCCTTGGATTCATGGACCTGGGCGTGTTCCTCTCCGCCCCGCTGCTCGGCCACATGATCGACACCTACGGCTTCAATGCCATGTTCCTGACATCCGCCGGTACGGGGGCAGCAATCGGCATCTTCTATGGACTGGCGACGTTCCGCCTCGTCGACGCAGATAGCGATGCGGTGACGCTGGAACGTCCGGCAATCGCGGAGCCTGTCGTCGCCGGTGAGGCGTTCCCGGACAGGACTCCCGAACCGGTCCTCGTATGTGCCGACGAGTCGGCGTAATCGGCAACGGCGCGACAGGATTAGTTGCCGCTGGACTTTCGACGATGACGTGGGCTTGCCGATTCGCGCGGCTGGTTCACGGCTACCATCGCGAACCGGATGTGCGAATCCACAAGCGATGGACGGGAGTCAACCGGGGTCTGGCGACTTGTCCGGTTTCTTCGGCTTTTCGAGCTTGAGGACGCCTCGCTGCAGTTCCTCAACGACGGCGGCGAGCACGGTCGGGTCTTCGCTGCCCATCACATGCTCGATGCGGCTCGCGGGAACGCCCAACCGCGTCATCACTCCGTGGGCCGTCTCCCAGTGTTTGGACTTTTGTTTGGCCGACGTCGCCAGAAACAGGTTCGTCACTAGTTCGCCCAGCCGCTGCTCGTCGATCTGGTCCCGATTCTCGTAGTACCGGGAGATGACTTTTTTTTGGTAGTTTGAGTGGTCTGCCATTCTTGGTCGCTCGTCAGTGGGTCGTGGGTCCATTGGGGAACGTGTCCGAATTCACTTCCCGTTCCCAGCGTGGTTGGGGCGAGATTCGGGTCGCGCAGTTATCGAAATCGCTTCGTGTCTGGGGCGATGGGCGGGTTCCCTGGACCGCACACAGCCCCAGAAAACGAGCGTGAGAGACCTCCGTGCGTCAGATCGCCCCAGCCACCCTGCCGATTCTGTTTCTTGTGACCTATCCGCCGACCGCGACCGTCGCGAGTTGGCGCGCCTGTGCGGCGGAGGTGTCGACGATCATCTTGAGGGACACGTTCCACTGGCCGCTTTCGTCCGCGATGATCTCCCATTGGGGGACGACCGCCGCGCTCTGATGCACCAGTTCGAATCCGCCCTCCGATTGGCTGACCGTCTGGATGGGGAACGTCCAGATCGTGCCGGATTGGGACAGGTCGAGTGAGGCATCGATCCCCAGCCATTCGTCGACGAGGCCGATGCGGTCCGCCTCGTCAAGGCACTGCACCGACTGCAACTGGCCGAGTTGTCCGCCGTCGGCACCGTAGAAGTAACGGTCGTCGGCCCCGGCTGCCATCGAAGCGAAGTTGAACTCGACAGCAAAGCAGAGCGGCTGTCTCACCGGCAAGTTCTCCAGTTGGTAGTCGATCTCCAGCGAGCCGCCCGCTGAGGTGTCCAGCGCAACCGTCTTGGTGACGGTCACCGCGTGCTCGCCGGCATGTCCCTGCCGCTTCAGCACGGCTTCCACGCGGCGGTCCGACTGCCGCAGGCGGATGTCGTACACGCCGGTCAGAAAATCGCCAATCTCCCCCTCGCCACGCTGAAACTCGTCCAGCGACAGCCCGGGGTGGAAGAAGTGGTCGACCAGGCTCTTGCGCGGCCAGCGGTCGTAGGTCAGTTTCTGGTCGAGGTCGGGCTGCTTGAAATGGACGAGATCATGAATGCTTACCGCCTGCCCGCCGTCACCGTTTTGTTGCTCGGCCGCATGGTCGCGGACCTTCTGGTGGTACGGCTCGGGACGCCGGTTCAAGGTCGCCAGCAGATTCACCTGCGGCCCGCGCACGTCGAGTTCGTACAGGTGTCCCCCGCGAGCCGGTGCGAGGTACCCGACCAGCCGATCGCTCGCAATGCGGACTTCCTGCCGGGCATCAAGATTGAAATCCTCCGCCTCGATGTGCACCCATTTTCCTTCGCGGCCGAGGAGTTGCTCCACAGCCGTGTCGGCGGCGATCAGATGTTTGTAGACCGCGTTTCGCAGGTGCGGCAGGTACAGCCCGCCAAAGGCGCCATGCCAGTACGGGCAGTTGCACTGGCCCCGGTACAGGTCCGTTTGCGCCTGATGTAGCAGGTCCAGTTGCTGCTGCCCGGCGTCCGACAGGCCGATGTTGTCGAGCCGGTTGCTGACCTCCCGCATGCGGCAGTACATCTCGTTGCTCTCGGGGTACTTCACGAGGAAGTTTCGCCAGAACCCCGCACGGACGAACTGCTTGAACTCGGCCCAATCCGGGTCGTGCTCGTGAGCGTGCACCAGCCGCTGATAGACGACTTGCTGCCGCGTGGGCAGCGCCCATTCGGTCATCTCGCGATAACTGGAGTCCGGCAGATAGACCCGGCCCAGCGGTGCCACCTGGTCGACCGCCTCGGCGAGCGTGGCGACTTTCAGCCAGTCGCGGTTCTCCATCAACGCGTCAAAGAACCGCCGCAGCCAACGGTCGTTGTAAACGTGCTCTTTGGTGCCCGGCCACGTGCCGAATTTTTCGCCATCGTCTCCGAAGGCCACGACTGGCGACGGGGTTGTCTCGGCGATCTGCCGCAGATAGTCGATCGTCGCCTGCGGGTCCTGAAACGGGATTGTGTACCGCAAGCGCTCGCTGCCGGGGAAAATCTTCAGCAGTCGGCCTTCATCCTCGGTGAGGTAGTACCCGTGCAACCGGTCTTCAGACAGCCCGGCTCCGCGGAAGTGGAAATCGTCGACGATGGTGTACTCGATTCCCGCGTCGGTGATGTCGCCGGTGAAGGTCTGTTCCCAGACGCGCTCCGGCACCCACATGCCGCGCACTTCGCAGCCGAAGGTCTGTTCGAGAGACCGCGAATACGCCCGAATCTGCCCGATGCGGTCCCTGCGGGGGATGCAGGCGAGAATCGGCTCGTAGAACGGCCCGCCCAGAATCTCAATTTGCCCCCGCTCGACAAACGACCGCAACCGGTCGACATACTCCGGGTCATGCCCGATGAGCCACTCCAGCAGGCTGCCGGAGGTATGCAGGCTGATCGGCAACTCCGGATAGTCTGCGAGCACGTCCAGAAACGGCCGATAACTATCCGCCACCGCCGCCTCGAACACGCCGTCGAAGTTGCCGACCGGCTGATGATTGTGCAGAGCGAGGACAAGTCGGAGTTGGGACATGGGTGGGTGGGGTGCGGGATGAATGGTGCTGATGGAAAGCGGATCAAACGATGAAAAGCTTCGAGTCGGTGCAGCGCTCCCCTCCGAAACAATCTTGTCGCAACCTGTGGCCTGACAAGTGATAGCGTAAACCATCCGTTCAACTCAACCCCGGCAGCCCGACCTTTGTGCCTGTGTGTCTTGGCGGTAACCACACAGGCACACAGGCACGAAGGCCCCGAGGCGACGATTACACCGTTGCCGCGGCTCCGGCGGTGCGGCGGAAGAGGTCGCTGAGGGGGAGCCCGAACCCGGGGAGCAGATCGCCGCCGTCGAGTGTTGCTTTCTCGTCGAGAATCTTTGTCTCGGTGGGGGACGTGTAACAGTAGATGCGGCGGTAGTCGGGGTGCACCACCCAGACGGCTCGGACGCCGTGAGCGAAATACTCGTTCAGCTTCCCTTCGACTTCCTTGGAGAGATCGTGCGGGCTGACCACCTCAACCGCCAGCGTCGGGACGACATCCCAGTCACCGGTCTCCGGGACCTCTCGATCGAGCGGCCAGCGGTCAGCCGCGACGAACGCGACATCCGGCCGCCGCCGCAGGTTGGCCTCGCGGTCGAGGATGAGCAGGGCTTCAGTGACCACTGTCCCCAACCTGTGCTCATCGACAAACGATGCCATTTTTCGATCAATTCGGGACGCGATCACGTTGCAAAAGATCCCCATCGGCGGCAACTCCACTTTCTCTCCGTTGACGACCTCGTACAGCGGTTCGTCGGAGTCCGAAGGGGTCGCTGTGCTGGTCGGCGGATCGGCGAAGCCTGTCGACATGGGGCACCTTGATGAGGAATTCAATCGCGATGGGGCGTGGACTGTATTCTACCCGGCAGACGAGCCTGCCTCCAGAGCGATGGGAACGGCATCAGGGCCCACGTTTTGTTGAAGTTGGGGCGTCACGCCAACGGCGGCCGTCGCCGTTGGCTCCGGGCTAACACGAATCCACAATTCTGGTTAGCCCGGACGCATCGCCGACGGCGGGTCACCGACGATCTCCCCCCTCGTGAAAACACGTTCGCCCGGGGACGGCGGAGACATCACTCAACCTCCGTCTCCCGCAGGAACCGGGCGGCGTCTTCCGGGGCGATGGGGTTGATGTAGAAGCCGCTGCCCCATTCGAAGCCGGCGACGCGGGTCAGTTTGGGAAAAATCTCCAGATGCCAGCAGTAGTGACGGACCTCCTGCACATCGAACGGGGACGAGTGAATGACGTAATTATACGGGGGGTCGTCCAGGGCGAGTTCGAGTTTCTGGAGCGTCTGCTTGAGGACCACGCCCATCTCGTCGATCCCCTGCCGCGAGATGTTCTCGAAATGGCTGGTGTGGTTTTTGGGAACGATCCACGTCTCGAACGGGAAGCGGCTGGCGTAGGGACAGAACACCAGGAAGTCGGCCGAATCGATCACGACCCGTGTGCCGGTCGCCAGTTCCTGTTGGATCATGTCGGCGAAAATCGGGCGGCCCCGGTAACGATGATACGCCTCCGCTCCCTGCATCTCTTCCTGGATGGTGATCGGGATGATTGGATTGACGATGAGTTGTGAGTGGCTGTGATCGAGCGATGCGCCGGCGAGGGCCCCTTTGTTCTTGAAGATCAGCCCGTGTATCAGGCGGCTGTCCTTCTTGAGATCAACGAGCCGGTCACGGTAGACCCAGAGGACTTCGCGGATGTTGTCGACGGCGAGCCGCGACAGATTGGTCTCGCGGTGCGGGCATTCGATGATGACCTCGTGCGCTCCGATGCCGCTCATCACGTCGTACATGCCGTCGCCCCGGTTGGTGAGTTCCCCCTCGATGCGGAGCGCGGGAAACTTGTTGGGAACGACGCGGACCCGCCAGCCCGGACCGTTGGGCTCTGTGTGCGGCGCCCGGTAGGCGAGGATTTCCGGCGGCGTCGCGTCCTCGTTGCCTTCGAGGAACGGGTCGTAGGCGTCCGGGGCGAGTCCGTTGCCGTTGTCGCGGATGGTCTGCGGCCGCGTGAGCCGGTCGGGAGCAATAATCACCCAACGGCCCACAATCGGATCCTTCCGCAGTTCGGGCATGGTTGAATCGACGGGGGGCATTCGGGTTCCCTCTGGTCTTCTCGTTCGCGACCAACGCGTGCAGTTTCGCGCGGCGTGTTCCTGGGGATCACATCGGTTGGCCGCGCTAATCCGCAAGCGGTCTTTGTTGTTCGTCGGAAAATGTTGTTCGTCAGAAAATGTTGTTCGTCGGAGGACTAGGCCTGCCACATGAGTTGTTCGAAGTCGGGAGTCGGCACGGAAATCTCGATGGACCCCTCGCTGGGGGCCCGGTCGAGACTTTTTCCGTCGCGGAGGACCTCGACGAAAAAGTGCATCGGATCACTCGGTACGACCCGCAGGGACTCGAAGGCGACGCCGATTTCCAGGATGTCGTCCACGGCGGCATCGACGTGTGCTTTGCCCGCTTTTCGCTTGTTGCGGAGGAACTTGGCCGTCAGCCCGTCGTCGCCCCCGAAACCGGAAATCCGCAGCTCGATGCCCTCGGGACTGGCGAACCGCACACGCACTTCATCCGTCGGCCCAAACGTGTCACTCGCCTTGTCGTGTGTGTCGATTCGCAGGAATAACCGCCGGTGATCGAAGCCGAAAAACAGCTCGCGGATGATCCCTTCGCTGACCAGCGTCATCGTGCCCCGTTCGCTGCCCGGCTCGTAACGGCCCGCGTCGATCCACTCGAAGTACGTTCGCCGCCCGTCGACTCTGACGACCGACAACCGGCGCGGCTGCGTGTGGATCAGCCGCCGCTCCGCTTGCGTGATCGGCTGGAACAAAACCGACGGCACCGGCTCGCCCAGAACCGTGTAGACGTTCTGCAAATGTTTGCGGCACAACTGGTCGAACAGGCCATCGAGCGCAGAGGAATGGTCGTCCCCGTACCACCAGTACCAGTCGCTTCCTTCGGCGATGTACAGCTCTTCCCACGCCTTCGACAACGTCTCCGGGGAGTAGTCTCCGCTGGCAGCAGCGGCCTTGAGACGCTCGCGGGCCATGTGGACCCGGTCCCACGCGGTGTTGTCTTCGTGATGCCCGATCCAGATGGCAAAGTTGTGCGAAATCCAACTGCCGGCGAACAGTTTCTTGATGTGGTCCGTCGCCGGGAACTCCCGCAGAGTGTCTCTCACACGGACAGGGTTGATGTCGCTCCGTGAGGCGGCTTGCTGGTAGAAGTGCCGCAGAAACTTCACGCCACCGTCCGGGTAGTACTCCCAGCAGTTCTCGCCGTCGAGAATGATGGGGACCAGCGCGGGGCGGCCGGCGCTGTGCCCTTCGACGGCGCGGGAGATGCCTTGCAGCCGTCCCAGCATGTCCTCGGCTGCGGCAAGCGGATCGCTGCGCTGATAGTGGAAGCCGATCAGGTCGCTCAGCCCGTGGTCCCGAAAGATCATCTGCAGCGACTTGTCGCCATCGGCCACTTGCCAGGGGCGGTAGAGCATTTCCGGATGCCGCAGATGGCCGCTCGGATCCCGTGACACAAACCCGTCCGTCGAGTGGGCGAGGATTTCCTCGTCGGTGGCGATCCACTCGATGCCCACGTCGGCAATGGCAGCGATGATGTCCTGGGAGACGGACCCTTCCGACGGCCACAGTCCCTTCGGTTTTTCGCCGAAGTGCTGCTCATGAAAACTGACCGCTCGCTCGAGTTGTGTGACCGCGTCCTCCCGGTACGAATCGAGATGTTTCGGGAGATCGCAGCCGGGCATCGCCTGACGGGCCGATTTTTTGTCCCACAGCAGCGGCAGGATGGGGTGATAGAAGGGCGTGGTGGTCAGCTCCACCTGTCCACGGTCAGACAGTTGCTTGTGCAGCGGGATGATCTGTCGCAACAGGTCCATCTGCTGGTCGAGGAGCCAGCGTTTCTCGTCTTCCGTCCACCCGCTTCCCTTTTCGAGAAACTGCTGCAACTCTGGATTGTTCTCGAAGGCGATGGGATGGAACCACGTGAGGTTGTTCCACACCTGAAGATCGCGGAGGTCCTGTTCGGAGAACCGGGGCAGCGCTGCGGTTGCATCATCCGTGTGAACGCCCCGCTGCTGGTACAGCTCAAAGTAACGGGCATGCGGGCGGATCATGTGATCCACATTGGCCATAAAGAAATAGTCGAGCAGATAGGCCGCATCCGTTTCGCTCAAACTGCCCGCCGGAATCCGCGACACGTCGAGGTGGCGGTCGCTGCCGCCGTGCTCGGTGTAACGCAGAATCTGCACCAGCAGACTGGGCACAAGATTGATCGTGCAATGGAATTCGGGCACCTCCAACAGGTGCATGGCCATCCCGTAATAGTCCTTCGTGCCGTGAAGCCGGACCCACGGCATGAGGCATTCGCCGGAAACATCATCCGGATAGTACGGCTGATGCTGATGCCAGAACAGAGCGAGAGAGACAGGCTGCATAGGGCGAGTTTCCCGTTTAGCGGCACATTTGAAATGTGCCGCTAAACGGGTGAAATGTGTGGCTCATCGGGGTGACGAATTAACACGACGGATTGAGGCTCGCCCGGGCTTGGGCGTAGACTTGTTCATACTCTTCGGCGCTGCGGTCCCAGGACCAGTCGCAGGACATGCCGTTTTCGACGAGAACATCCCAGACGGCGTCGTCACGATACGCGTCCAAGGCGTCCCGCAGCCGCGTGAGAAACGCGGCGGCATCGTATGTTTGAAACTGGAAGCCGGTGGCGACGCGGTCCGCAAGGGACTCCGGCGTGCAGTCGATAACGGAGTCCGCCAACCCGCCGACGGCATGCACGGCCGGCACGGTGCCGTACGCCTGACTGTACATCTGGTTGAGCCCGCACGGCTCGAACCGGCTCGGCATCAGGTAGATGTCACTCGCCGCCTCAATCTGGTGCGCGAGTGATTCATCAAAGCCGATCGTGGCAGCGACCTTGTCCGGGCAACGGGCGGCCAGTTCCCGAACGAATGCTTCATATTCCTTCTCACCGGTCCCCAGAAAGGCCAGTTGGACGTCCTGTTGCATCAGTTCGCCGGCGATCTCCTCGATGAGATCGAACCCTTTTTGCTCACTCATGCGGGAGATCATGCCGCACAACGGAATCTTCGGCTGCTGGGGCAGATTGAAGCGTTCCTGCAGTCGCTTCTTGCAGAACGCTTTGCCCACGCTGACCGTCTCGCGCGAATAGGGCATGGGGATCGCCGGGTCCGTATCCGGGTTCCAGAGATCGACGTCGATGCCGTTGAGGATGCCGGTGAGGGCCTCGGCACGGTGTTGCAGGACCCCCTCCAAACCACAACCGAACTCGGCCGTCTGGATTTCCCGGGCATACGTCGGACTGACGGTCGTCAGCGCATCGGAGAATACGATCCCGGACTTCAGCAGATTCAATCGCCCGTAATGCTCCATTTGCCGCCAGTTGAAGTACGATTCATCGAGCCCGGTCAGCTCCATATCCAAGCCCCAAAACGACCCCTGGAACGCCATGTTGTGAATGGTGAGCACGGCCGCCGTCTGCTCAAAGCCGGGCCGGCTGCGATACTCGATTTGCTGCAGGGCGGGGATCAGCCCGGTTTGCCAGTCGTTGCAGTGAATGACGTCCGGTTGCAGCCGAAACATCTTGGCCGCCTCCATGACAAACCGGCTGAACGCACAAAACCGTTCGCAGTTGTCCGGATAATCGCTGCCGTCTTCGACATACAACCCCGGCCGGTCGAAGTAGTGCGGGTGGTCGATCAGCAGTACGCGGACCTGCGAGCCGGGCAACTGGCTTTCGACCACGCCGGCCCGAACGCGCTGTCCCCGCATGGGAATCTCCACAAACCGGCCGGTCGGACGCCGCGGTATCTCCTCCGCCATCAATTGCCGGTAGTACGGCAGCACCAACGTGACGTCGTGTCCCCGTCTCGCCAGCGCCTTGCCGAGGCCGCCGACAACGTCCGCCAATCCGCCCGTCTTGGCGAATGGAACAGCCTCGGAACTGGCGATGACAATTCGCATCGGATGGGTATGGGGAGAAAGTTGGTGATCCTCTGATTCCCGAACTCTCTGTCTCCGGGGAGGCGGGGCAAGCCGAACGTTTCCGATTCGGAGAATCGGTTCCGCGATACGAACTGTCGCGAACGAACGGTCGCGGACAGACCGAGACCATCGGAACATAGTCGAACGGCGAGGAACATCCAATGCGGGCAAGTCCTTCTGCGTCGAAAAGCTGGGACAACAGCCCGTCGCGTGTCGCAGGACCGCCACGACCGGTCGGGACTGCACACCAGACCGTCTCCCAGACAGCCCCGGCGACCCGGTACCTCCAACCGCCAAAGCCGCCCCAGGTGGACAGTCGCGACGCCGCTGTCTGTCATTGAAATGTTATCGTTCGCCGGACTTCGCTTCGTGCCTTTGTGCCTTCGTGGTTCAATGTCCACCACGAAGCCACAAAGGCACAAAGGTCGGTGGAGGGGCGCGAAACACGGCATCGCCCCCCCAACACTCGGTTCCGCTACCATTTCACTCACGGTACGTCTGCGTCGGTCGCGATTCATGGCTCGCAGCCTCGGCGGCCCTCCACCATGCCGTTTGCGATGAGGCTGTTTCAAAACCGAATCCGGGTGGCTGGGGTCGACCAAAGGGAGCCCCCGGAGGCGTTGATTCTGGGGGCTCGGAAAGCCTCGACCCCAGCCACCCACAGGAAACACATGGTTTGAAACAGCCTCATGTGGGTCGTCGAGTCGAAATCGGCGATCAGCCTTCGGACAGCGATACTCAAGGGTCCAATCAGCTGGATCGGTTTTCAGTTTCTCCAGATGCGTTGTTTGTCGGACATCTGCAAAGCAGTGGGGCGAGAATCCCGCCGAGACGCCCGGTGCGTCAGGTCCTCGACTCATTTGATCGTTCGTGGACGAGGATTCTCAACGAAACCGGGGGGCCGTTGTCCTTGGCCGGGACGTCCCCGGTCGCCCAGGTCTTCGCGGGCCTTTTCGGCGAGAGCCGACAGCCGCTCGACGACATCCGGGTGCTCCGCAGCGACGTTCGTCGTTGAGCCGACGTCGTTCCGCAGATGGAACAACAACGGCGTCGTCGGCTCGCCCTTGCGGAAGTGAGGATGCTGCCGGAAGGACTCCAGCGGAAGGAACAATTTCCACGGTCCGCTGCGGACTGCCTGAAGCTGGTCGGACTCGTAGTAGGAGAACACGTCGTAGGGCGTTGTGGCGCCGGGCTCACCAACAATCAGCGGGCGAATGTCATGTCCGTCGATCGCCCGGTCGGGTGGCTCATGAGCCTGGGACTGGTCGCCCTGAGGTCCGATTCCGCCGGCGAGCTGGGCCAACGTGGGCAGCAGATCCATCGTGGTGGCCAGTTCCTCGCAGACCGTGCCGGCGGGAACCGTTCCTGGCCACCACATCAGCGTCGGCACGCGAAAGGCGCCTTCGGCGGTGGTGTAGCCGCGCCCGTAAAGAGGCTTGTTGGAGCCGCGCGAGGGATCATCCGGATCGGCAGCGAGCGGGGCTCCGTTGTCCGAGGTCCAGATCACAAGTGTGTGTTCGTCGATGCCCAACTCGGCCAGTTTGTCGAGGATTTCTCCTGTCGACCAGTCGATCTCTTCGATGGAATCCCCCCAGGGACCGTTGTGGCTCTTCCCCTTGAACGCCGGACTGGCGAATGGCGCCCGCGTGCTGCCTGGCATTGGTTGGGGGAAGTAGAGAAAGAACGGCCTCTCCCGGTTATTCGTGATGAACCGCAGGGCTTCCTCCGTGCAGCGCTTCGTGAGCAAATCACGGTCGACCGGTGCGTCGATCACCACTTCGTTGCGCATCAGGGGCAACGGCGGCCATGCGACGCCGTCCAAACGCTTGCCGACGCGGCGGCCCACAGCAGCCGTCATATCGTCGCTGTAGGGAATGCCGAAAAACAAATCGAATCCCTGCCGCGTCGGCAAGAAGGCCGGTTGGTCCCCCAGATGCCATTTGCCGATGATGGCCGTCGCATACCCGCGGTCCTGCAACCGCTCGGCGATCGTCACTTCATCCGGATTGAGGCCGTAGGGCGAGACCGGTCGCAGCACGATCCCGTCCCGCGGGTTGAGGTGCATGCCGACCCGCTGGGCATAACAGCCCGTCAACAGGCTTGCCCGTGAGGGCGTGCAGACTCCGGCAGTCACACAAAAATGCGTGAATCGCCGCCCTTCCTGCGCCATTCGCACGAGATGCGGCGTGCGGTGAACGGTCGGCCCGAACGGCTCGATGTCGCCGTAACCCAGATTATCGCAGGAGATGACCACAAAGCTTGGGGACGGCGTCTCAGCGGCCAAACCGCGGCAGCAACCGACGACGAGCATCACCGCGGTGATCAGAGGACTCGTCCGAAACCGAACGTTCATTCTTATGGACTCCTTCGTTTCGGACATCTCATCCCCCTGGAATCAAATGAGCCGCTTCTTACTGAGACGACGCCACCATACCGAAATCGTGAGTCACGCCGCCACGCATGGGCGGGCCACCAAATCAGGGCCGCGCCCGCATCCTCACAGGCGAGGCTCTGAGAGCGTGCTGTCGCCGCACCCCAGCCTTGATGGGTGCATCCGCTCACTGGTGGGGGGTGGCTGGGGCGATCTGACACCGATGATGAGTCAGCCGCTCGGAACTCTGGGGCTGTGGACAGTGAACGAGCCACGTGACGGCCCCAGTGCTCGGTCTCAGGACAACTTCCCGCTGCCCCAACAGCGCCCCAGCCACCCTGAAATGAGCGAGCACCACCATGGAAAGGATACACCCAACCTTGGTTCCATCACTTCCTCCAAGTTGACAACCGCATGCGGATCGCCGATGATAAAGGCCACTCATCGTCTGCCATTTCTCGACCTCTTCCCCACTCATCGGCGGAGCCGGACTACGCTCGATGGAGCGAATCGAACACTCATTTTCCAGCTGCGGGTTTTCCCAACACCAATTGGCTGACTCTCACCTCCGCACTTCGGAGGCTGCCGCGCGTTGATGCCACAAATGCCGGTCCCGGAAGCGAGAGCCGATCCATCCCCAACCATATTCGGAAAACAGGCCGTGCGCCCGCAGTCGTGCGCCGATAGTCCTGCGCCGGCCGTGGCCACATGTCCCAACCTTGGCACGCAGTCTCTGCCATGGAAACCAAGCAAGCACCCATCATCGGTCTCGTCGGCGGCGTGGGGAGCGGAAAATCCGCCGTCGCACGCTGGATGACGGAACACATACCCGGCAAACTCATCGACGCCGACGTCGTGGGGCATCAGGTCCTGCTGCGGGACGACGTCAAATCACAACTGCGGCAGGCGTTCGGAGAATCGGTGTTTGTCGACGGCGAGATCGACCGCAACCAACTGGCGGCTCAAGTTTTCGGCGACGACCCCCAACACGTTGCCGCCCGGTCAACACTGGAGAAGATCGTCCATCCCGTCATGGGAGAGATCATCCGGGAACAAATGGCAGCCGCGCGAAAAGACGATACGGTCCGCTTCGTCATCTTCGACGCCGCCATTCTCCTGGAGTCCGGCTGGAGGGATGGTTGTGATGTCGTCGCGTTTGTCGATGTCCCTCGGGAAGAACGGCTGCGGCGCGTCGCAGAATCGCGCGGATGGACTGACGAAGAGTTGTCCCGCCGTGAGGCGAGCCAATGGCCGCTTCCCCGAAAACGAGACGCCGCCGACATCGTCATCGACAACTCAAAGTCCGTCGCCCACGCCGGACAACAGTTGGCAGAATACCTTCACGAACAGCATTGGCTGGCAGCAATCAGACAGAAGACGGATTCTTCTCCCCTGGCAACTCATTGATTGACCATGCCGCGGCTGTGTCAGCCGTGCTGAACTTCGAGGCCCATCAAGGAATCCCACAGAACCCCCGCGACCCTCCCCTGACAACCTTTCTCAACAAGCTTTCTCAACAACCACCGACTTTCTAAAACGCCCCCTCCGCACGTTTGTGACCTCCTCTCCGGAGACGAACTCTCGTCTCGTCCCAAAGGCCTGTCTCCCATGGCAAGAACAACCAAAACACCCGCACCGGCAACCGGCGAAGCAGTCGCCATCGATCCGGAAAATCCGCCCATCAAACGCCGAACAGCCGCACGCACCCCCCGTGCTGCCGACGATGATGCCGCGGCACAGACTCGAGTCACGCCAGCACCAGAGACGCCAGCGCCCGACACGCCGGAGCCCGCTCCGCCCGACGTTGCCGATGGGGACGAGGTAGCTCTGTCGCCGTCCGACGAACGCTACGAGCAGGCCAAGCAGGGCGATATCCATATCGCCCAACTGCAGCGGATGACGATGAAGGAGCTGCTCGAGGTCGCCCGCGAGGAACAGATCACCGAGTACACCGGCCTCAAAAAGCAGGATCTGATCTTCCGCATCCTCAAAGAGCGGACGCAGACCAACGGCCTGATGTTCGGTGAAGGAACGCTGGAGATCCTCCCGGACGGCTTCGGCTTCCTGCGGTCGCCCGACTATCACTACCTGCCCTGTCCGGATGATATCTACGTCTCCCCGTCACAGATTCGCCGCTTCGGACTTCGCATCGGCAACACGGTCGCCGGGCAAATTCGTCCGCCCAAAGAGAACGAACGCTACTTCGCCCTGCTCCGGGTCGAAGCCATCAACGGGCAGGACCCCAACCTGCTCACCGCCAAAGTCCCCTTCGACGACCTCACGCCGCTGCATCCTGAGAATCGGCTCAAGTTGGCCAACGACCCCAAGGAAATCAGCACCCGCGTGGTCGACATCGTCGCCCCCATCGGCATGGGACAGCGCGGCCTGATCGTCTCCCCGCCCCGCGCCGGCAAGACGATCCTCCTGCAACAGATGGCCAAAGCGGTCATCAAAAACCATCCGGACGCCTACGTCATCGTGCTGCTCATCGACGAGCGGCCGGAAGAAGTCACCGACATGGAACGTCAGGTCAAAGGCACCAACTGCGAGGTCATTTCCTCCACGTTCGACGAGCCCCCCAGCCGCCACATTCAGGTGTCCGAGATGGTCATCGAGAAGGCCAAGCGGATGGTCGAGTACGGACACGACGTGATCATCTTCCTCGATTCGATCACCCGTCTGGCCCGCGCGTGGAACACCGAATGCCCCAACTCGGGCAAGATCCTCACCGGCGGCGTCGACGCTAACGCGCTGCAGCACCCCAAGCGGTTCTTCGGCGCCGCTCGCTGTGTCGAGGAAGGGGGCAGCCTCACGATCATCGCCACTGCTCTGGTCGACACCGGATCTAGGATGGACGAGGTGATCTTCGAGGAGTTCAAGGGTACCGGCAACACTGAACTGCACCTCGACCGCCGCATGGTCGAAAAACGCATCTGGCCCGCCATCGACGTCAACAAGTCCGGCACCCGCCGCGAAGAGTTGCTGATGGACGAAGAAGAACTCCGCCGCGTCTGGATCCTCCGCCGCGTCTTGAACGACATGAACCCGGTCGAAGCCATGGAACTCCTCGTCACCCGCATGCGCCGCACCGACACCAACGAGGAGTTTTTGTTGAGCATGAACCTGAGTTAATGTCGTAGGGTGGGCTGTGCCCACCAGCAAGAACCGTCCGACGTCCTTCAACCGACCGCCTCGCAAACAATGGTGGGCACAGCCCACCCTACTTCACTGCCTGCCCCTCCGAGGTGCCCGATGAAACGTTGTCACTTGCTGCTCGCACTGTTCCTGCTGTTTCCGTTGCGCTTGGTTGCTGACGAGGAGGAGGACGCACTGCTCCGACTGACGGACGACGTGGCAGAGAATGAGGCTCACTATCAGGATTGTGCCCTCGTGTTGTCTTCAACATATTGGGTGGCAGATTGGGTTTTTGCAAAGGCCGACGCCAATGACCTGGTGGGAAGTCTGCGTATAATTTCGCAGATCTCCATTATTCAGAAAGACCAGCATTTTCGTTCTCGGGACACTGGGACATCTCTCACTCTGGGGGGCGTTGACATCTCTGATAATGTTGATGTCTTTGATGGACGAATCCATCAATCCTTTAGGAAGAACACTGGCATAGAGATTGGGACGGGCCACATACTGCGTTCGGAAAGCTGGGGAGGAATGGAAGAGCATTCACCTGTATTGACCAACCTCTCACGACCGCACATGTTGCTACTCGAAATGGGCGCTCCCAATGTTCCACTGTCAATCTACATGCAGGGCGCAAAAGCTGTTCTTGCGTATCCGAACCCTGGCTATTTTCCGAAAGGTAAGGAACTGAGGTTATCCGATCTCGGATCGGCTGAGTTTCAGGGATTGGACTGCCGTAGGATCTTGATCGAGGTGCTCAGTGGAAATGGCCGACCTAGTCATAGAAGGGATGTCTGGTTGGCGGTGGATCGTAACTTCATCCCTGTTCGAAAAGTAGCCTACACGTATCGTATTTCGAAGGTGATTCCTGGCTCAGAATCCATTGTCGATGAGTGGCAGGAAATTCGTCCCGGTGTGTGGTTTCCGGTCAAGGCACATACCATTGCGTACGATTCGGACGCCATCAAACGACAGGGAAAACAGGTGCCTCGCTGGGAGAAGGAATACTCCGTCGACAGCATCTCCCTGGAACCGCTGACAACGGCAGAAACGTTTACGAAACTTGATTTTCCACTCGGAACAGAAGTGGAGCGCATCGAATGAAACAGCGACGTAGGTCAGGCCGGGTGCCATGCTTGCATCGCGAAGCAGGGCAAGCATGCGGGGGTGAGGTTCGAACTCGGGAGATCGTGATGCCGCATCGGAAGAGGTGTCGACCCTTCAATAATGCCGAGTGCCATGTTCTGCGCGATTCCGTGGCATGCTCACCCTGCTTCGCGATGTGAGCATGCCACCCGGCGCCGCACCGACGGGTGGCGGGGGCACGGCAAGGTCGTCCGGCCGTCGTGCCGCGTCGATCACGGGGGCGAGGAGGCCGTCGTGGAGATCGTTCGTCGCCCCCGGTTCGGATCGGGAATCATGACCCCGCACCCCAACGAGCCCCCGCCACCCGTCGCTTTGACACTGAGTACGCGTTGAACAAGGAGCCGGGTGCCATGGAACGCCGACGCCAGGTTCAGATGAGGAAGTGATATGCCGAGATTCTGCCGACACATTCGGTTGTGGTGGCTGCCACCGGACCCACGGACGGAGGAATCTGTCCAATTTGCGGATAGATGGTACAAGAATCTCCCATCACCTTTAGAGAAAAAAGAGGGGCAGTGGCAGGAAATTGAACTCTACGCGAAACAAAAGTATGACGAGAAGATGAGCGTGTTTCGCAACCTCGATGCGAAGGCGGAAAAGCTTTTTCAATTCTCAGCGGGCGCTGCGGGTGCGGTTTTTGCCATCGCAAAAATGATGGATGGTGCCCTATCGGAGCTACTACTGCTCGCCTATTTCGCCTTTGCGATCGCAATGCTCTTTTCGACAAGAATTCACGCTCCGATGTGGACGGCCCAGCCGCTACGCGCAGACCTCGTGATTGACCAAGCTGACTCGAAGTCGAAAGACGAACTCCGGTCGCGGATCGCTGCCTCATATCACGTCGCGGCGACTGTTGTCGAAGTAGCCGACGGCTGGAAGGCGGCCCAGATCAGGCGGATCCACTATATGTTCGTGGGCGGCGTACTTCTTGTCCTTACCGGCCTTGTGTCCGCGTACTTCAACGCTCAATCCTCTTCTCCCGAGGGGGCTTATAGTCGTTCCGAACCCACTCAACCGGCGTTGTCTCCATTGTTTCGCCCGACTCCGACGGGGTCGGTTCCTGGGGGAGCGGCGGGGGAGGAGTCGAATCCGATGTCACTGGCGCAGGGTCGTTTGGAGTAGAACCACCGCTCATCACAGCCCCCTATGTGTCAGGATTGGGTAACTCTTTGGGTAACGCCCCCCGAATTGAGCCGGATCCGGATGTCTCTCGAAACGCCGCAACTCCATGACCAACCATCTCTTTCGTTGGTCGGGGTGACAGAACGCCAGTAGGACTTTTTCTTCGTGGCGTCACCACGGTATCCGTGCAGTTACCGGTTGCTGTACAAGGACTTGCGTCGTTGCTTCCTCGGTCGATCCCCCACCATCAATCGGCAAAGCGACCGGGGTCGATTCGGCCTGGTCGGGCAAGCGCGTCGGTGAGTCGTGCGACGGTGACCCAACTGCCGCGCCCATGCTCCACATGGAATGTGAACGATGATCGGCCGATGACGACAACCGGCGTCGTTCGGAACGATCATCTTTTGGACTCTTGCTATACTGTTGATGACGTAACCGTTCACACCTCGAACGAGGTTGGGTGAGCAATTCGTCTTTTCACAGATGGCGTTTTCTGCGACATCTCCTCCATGTCGCAGCGACCAACAGGACCGCCGATTTCTGAACAGCAGCTGGCCGGGTTGCCGGCCG
>JAJDEI010000074.1 GCA_029259845.1 Planctomycetaceae bacterium
TCGGCCGGCAACCCGGCCAGCTGCTGTTCAGAAATCGGCGGTCCTGTTGGTCGCTGCGACATGGAGGAGATGTCGCAGAAAACGCCATCTGTGAAAAGACGAATTGCTCACCCAACCTCGTTCGAGGTGTGAACGGTTACCTCCGCCGGGACTTGCCGATGAGCCGCCAGTTACCGTGAGGCCGCTGAGATTCAAGACCACGTTGGCCGCCAGCACTTCAAAGACACGGTCAATGGCCGCCGCGTCGATGATCGTGTTGTCGACACCCGCTCCGATGATCGTCAAGCTACCGGTTTGATCCGTGATATCCAGGTCACCGGTCGCGGCACTATTTTCGGCGGTCCCCCCGATGGTGAGCGTAAATGTTCCCGCACCCAGCGTGATCATGTCGTCCCCGGCGAGCGCATTGGCCTCCATGATCGCCGCCCGCAAGGTCGTATTGCCGCCCGCATCCTGGGCCGACCCGTCACCCGGGTTTGCGTCGACCGTGTCTGCCATGCTATTGACGACGAAGGCAGAAAGCAGCGTCCGGTGTTCCAGGGATTCGCAGCCACAAACTGCGAAGGTCTGAACACGTTTCCGGCGGCGCGACGTCCTTTTGAAGAGTCGGGTGGGCAACCAAGAGCTACGGTGGGGGGGGGGCAACAGCATGGGAAGAGACCGCCTTTCAAATTCGGTTTCGGAGTGTGTCTCGCGTCAGAATTCCGTTGACGGACCGGCAGCTTGGCTGACGACCGGCCGAAACGTGCGAAGCTCCACCGCAACCGGGAGCCCCTCCTCCAATTCCTCGAAACCGGAGAACCAACTTGCAGAAACCTCAAGATGTCTACGCCTGTTTGCCAATTTTGATAAGCGGGCGAAGTTCGACCCGTGAGAAACCCAAGACGATAGCACCCGCCCGAAATCCCTCGGCGGAAACCGGGAGTGAACTCATGCGATCGTCACGCTGCCCGTTGCTTGCGTCGTCGCCGAACTCGCACACCGAAGAGGCCCACTGCGGTCAGGCCGAACAAGACGACACTGGCAGGCTCCGGGACAGTATTAGTATCAACAGAACTAAGCTCCACCAAGTCAATCGCAAAATCGTCAACATTGTTAGGGGTGTCATCCCCGATGCTGGGCAAAGACGATGCAAACCTAATCTTTAGCTGGTCGGCTGGATTAGCAAGGAGAGACGCAGTGCCGAAAAGGGTCACCAAGAACGCATCCCCTTCGGCGCCTGCAACTCCTGGATGAGATGTTGAACCGTTTGCGGGACGAATCAGGGCGTTCGTTGCAGAGTCTTCAGAGATGATGGTTGTTACACCAGCGACCAATTCTACGGTATAGTTGAGCCACCTTTCGAGGATTCGATCAGCGACAAGGAATGACAGCTGGTATTCAAGCCCGGGAACTACAAATGTGCTGAGTTCTTGTTCGATGGCTGCACCACCTGGGGTGCCGTTCCTGTCCCGAATACCCAACATGCGACTACCGTCAAACCCCACAACGTTAGGCCCCGGGTCTTCAAACGTAATCAAGCCGTCGGCTTGAGTATCGTTCGTGGACACAACGCCGTTTTCAAGAAATGTCCAACCAGTCGGTGCTCCAGAGAAGATCGTACCATTGGTGGAAGTTCCTGATTCGAACGACGGGTTGACAACCAGTATGGGAAGAGCTTCAGCACTCCTGCCTAGACCATACAATAGGACAAAGCAACTGCCGAGATACGCGGTCTTGTTCATGTTCTAGGCTCTCCAAAGAAAACTGTCTACGTTCTTCGCTGAGCGTCCACCCAATATGGGGAAGCTCAGGTGATATCAGTCTCGCTGTAACCGTTCACGGATCGGACGTTTCTTGCACGGAAGATTCGGAGTCAGGCACCAACCTGTGAACGCTTACCCCGTCACAGCTCCCCAACAAAAGCAACCGTCAAGGCCGCGGCGAGAACGGTTGGGGATTCAATCCCCCCCTACTCAAAGACTGGAGTTTTGCGGTTTTCGGACGCGCAAATCCGGGTTTTTCGGAAAAGTCACTAAATTTGTCACGTCGACTCCACGAACGGCAAGCGATTTCCGTCCGTGCCCGTCTCCTGCCCCACCTTTCGCTCGACGACAGCGACGCACGTTTAACGACCTTTTCCGGCCAGCGGCCCCCCGGTCAAGCCAAAATATCCGCCCGAGGACGTGCCGAATTCCATGAATTGCTGGAAAGTCTCCCAAACACGCGTCATATTGGAGCGGAAAACTCGTCTTTGTTACTGGTGCAGGAAGGCGTGCTCAATGGAGAGTCTGTCGGCGCTTGTCAGCCGGACCCAATCCGGCGACAAACAGGCGGAGAACGAACTTTTTGAACGGCTGCGGCCATTCGTCTCCACAATCGCCCGATCAAGCGATTTTGTGCCATTCAACGGCGGCGGTGACGCGGATGGTTCCGACCTGACTCAGGCGACGTTGCTCCGCGTCGCGAAGTCTATTCCCGAATATCGGGGGTCGCGTGACCCCCAGTTTAAGGCTTGGATCAGGCAGATCCTTTGTCATCAGGCGATCGATCTCGTTCGGCGAAATTCTCCGGCCTTGTCGCTGGATCAATCTGCCGACGGTGACTTATTGCGAAATCAACTTGCCGCTGACGGCTCCACACCGAGCGGGCAGTTCATGCGTGGTGAACAGGCAGTCCGACTCCTGGAGATGTTGGAGAAGTTGCCGGACGACCAACAGCGCGCGGTGCGCTGGCGCTACCTCGATGGCCTCCCCATCCAGGAAGTGGCCCGACGTCTGGGGAATCGGACGGAAGGCGCAGCGGTGCAATTGATTCGCCGCGGTGTGAGTCGATTGGGTCGATTACTGACAGGTCAAGGATAGAAACTCTGCATCAATGAACGCCCCTGTTCCGACCGATCGGGAGCCATCACGACGCTGCAATCAGGCGCTTGATGAATATGACCGCCTGATCGATGCGGGACTCCCCGTGGACCGCACGGAATTCTTGGAGCAATACGCCGACGTTGCGGACGAATTGAGCACTTATTTGGAGATCGCCGACCAGTTGCGGGAGCTATCCGAGTCGACCGCATTTCAACGAGTGCCATTGCCTGTCTCAGAGAGGATTGGTTTGTTCGGCGACTACGAGGTCTTGGAAGAGATCGGCCAGGGCGCCATGGGCGTGGTCTTCAAAGCCCGGCAGAACAGCCTGAACCGGTTGGTCGCCCTGAAATTTCCAGCCGGCGGAGCGCTGGCCAGCGCGGAGGCGGTCGAACGTTGCCGCCAGGAAGCCCAGACGCTGGCGAGTCTCCAACATCCCAACATTGTCTCGATCCATGAAGTCGGCGTGCATGAGAGGCAAACCTACCTCTCGATGGAATATATCGAGGGAGTCAATCTGGCAGAGCTGCTGCGGGACGATCCGCCGTCCCTGAAGCAAGCAGTCGAGTACGTGAAGACAATCGCTTGGGCAATCGACCACGCGCATCGCCAAGGGATCGTTCATCGCGATCTCAAGCCAGCGAATATCCTGCTGGATGACTCGGGCACGATACGGATCGCGGACTTCGGACTGGGTAAGCTGTTGACCAGCGACGACGGCCTGACGCAGACCGGGCAAATCCTGGGAACATTGCGATTCATGGCACCCGAACAGTCAGACGGCCAAGGCGATCAGTCCCCGCAGGCCGGTGACGTCTACTCGATCGGAGCGATCCTATATGAACTTCTCAGCGGGCGTCCGGCATTCTGGTCGAATTCCACGATGGGTCTCATTCGACAGATTCATTATCAGGAACCATTGCCGCTTCGCCAACTCGATGACCGGATTCCCCAAGACTTGGAGACGATCTGCCTGAAGTGCCTCAATAAGTCTCCCGACCAACGCTACGCGACCGCTGGTGAATTGGCAGACGACTTAGAGCGATTCGTGCAGGGCAAACCGGTCGTGGCCCGGCCGATCAACCGGTGGGAAAGACTGTGTCGCTGGTGCTGGCACCGTCCGTTGGTGGCCGGCTTGAGCGTGATCACCGTGACGGCCATCGTCGCGGCAACGGCGGCTTCGACGTTCTTCGGGCTTGCAGCTGTCCGCGGCGAACGGGAGGCGCTCGAAGCCAAAAAGATCGCTGAGCAGAGTGCCCAAATGGCTGTGCGTCAGGAACAACTCGCACATGCTGAGATGGTCCGTTCCGAATGGCTGTTATACGCCAGCCAGATTTCCCGGGCGCAGCGGGACTGGGAGGACGGGGACGTAAACGCGGCCTGGGAATCCCTGGCTGCCTGCAAGCAGGAGTTGCGAGGTTGGGAATACGATTACTTGTTCGCGAGCTTTACGAAAAACCAGCGAACGCTGCGGGGGCATACGCGACGCGTGATGAGCGTGGCGTTCAGTCCAGACGGCCAGCGTCTTGTCAGTGGAAGCTGGGATAAGACGGTCAGAATCTGGGACGTTGAATCAGGTCGAGTGTTGATAACTCTCAACGGTCACGCAGCGCACGTCGATTCCGTCGACATCAGTCCCGATGGGCAGCTGATCGCAAGCGCCAGTCGTGACAGCACTGTCAAAGTCTGGGACGCAAAAACGGGCCGCGAGCTGCTCACGTTCCGGAAGCATACTGGTGAGATCCCTGCCGTGGTGTTTAGCACGGATGGGACACGAATAGTCAGCGGCGGTGAGGACAGGACCGTGAGAGTTTGGGACTCCAAATCCGGCCAGGAATACAAGTCGTTCACCGGCCATACGGACTACGTCACCTGCGTGAGTGTTCACCCCAATGGCAAGTGGATCGCAAGCGGCGGAAGGGATGAGACGATTCGTTTATGGGACGCCGAGACAGGTCAGGAGCTCTCCACGGTTCCTGGGCAAGCTGGAGACGTCGAAAGCGTGACTTTCAGTCCCGATGGGCGATATCTGGCCAGTGGAAACCGCAGCGGACCGATTGTGCTCTGGAAGGTGTCGGAGACCGCAACTCCTGAACCCATCTTGTCACTTACTGGACATCGTGATGCTGTCAACGCCCTGGCTTTTACTGCTGATGGAAAGCGTCTCGTGAGCTGCAGCTACGACGGTACTCTCAAAGTCTGGGACGAGCCATTCAATCTCGAATCCTTCAGCTTGAGCGGGCACACAAGCAGCGTCTTCTCCACCGCAATCAGCCCTGACGGGACACAAATCGCTAGTGGCAGCCAGGACCACACGTTGAAACTCTGGGATGCGCGAATGGACCAACAGGGATTATCTCTGCAAGGCCACACGCAGTTTGTCAAATGCGTGGATTCCAGCAACGACGGACGATGGATCGCCAGTGGTAGCAGCGACGACACGCTCAAGCTTTGGGACGCGCAGACAGGAAAGGAAATTGCATCATTCACCGGCCACAACGCAGACGTGACCGGTGTGGCATTCAGTCCAGATCAAGAATGGATTGCTTCAGCCAGCGATGACCAGACGGTCAAAGTCTGGGACCTAAAAACAGGCGACGCGAAATTGACGCTCACTGGCCATGCCGGTGCCGTGTCTTGTATCGCTGTCAGCAGAGATGGAAAACGGATCATCAGCGGGGGCGAGGACGCGACGGTCAGAGTCTGGGATTCGGAATCGGGGAGAGAATTGCACGCACTGACTGGGCACGACCAGGCCGTCACCTGTATCGCTGTCAGCGCAGATGGCGTCCGCATCGTCAGCGGCAGCGACGATCGGTCTGTCAAGATCTGGGACGCTCTCACAGGCCGCGCACTCCTCACGCTCTCTGGTCACAGCGATCGTATCACCAGTGTAGCGTTCAGTCCCACCGGCACCCAGATCGTCAGCGGCAGCGACGATCACACGCTCAAAGTTTGGGACGCGGCCACCGGCACCGAAATTCGCACGCTCCACGGGCACACGGCTCCAGTCAACAGTGTTGCTTTCAGTCCCGATGGCACACGCATCGTCAGCGGCGGTCGAGACACAACACTCAAGCTCTGGGATACATTATCTGGACAGGAGACGCTCACCGTCAGGGGACACACCCAGAATGTCACATGCGTCCGTTTCAGCCCTGACGGAGAACAAATCATCAGCGGCAGTGAAGACCTACGGGTAAGGGTGTGGGATGCGAGCCGGCGATCCACGGGCAATTCGGTCGAATGACGTCCAACAGCGGCAGGCGGCGTCCAGGAAAGTCGATCGCCTGACGAGTGAATTGACATCCTACAGGCTCTTCACGCACTACTACTACCGTGTGTTCCTCCAAGCGGGCAGTTGTAAAGATGCGACGCCTCGAAAGAGATATCGATCGCTTGACGGACGAGAACCACAGTTCTTCCGATCTGGCCGATTGGATTTTTTTTACTCCTCCTCCGCGTTATCGGGCGGGTCGGATTCCGTTCCCTTGCCGCCGCAACGCATTCAGCGCCGTGCTTTCTCCGGATTCCGCCATGCCAACTGAGCTTGAAACTCAACTCGGAAAACAACGTGCAGGATTTCCGTTGAATCGGCCGCGAGTGACACACCAGGATGTTGATCTTATCGCTGGGGTCGAGCGGGGCCTATCTCGCGGATTCAGCCCCTGGATGCCCGCAGCACTTCGGTAAATACAATCCATTTCACCGGCCCCGTTGCTCGCTCCGGTGGCCTGCACCGCCGCGAGTTGCGATTATGCCAAAGCACGCGTCGGTACGGCCCAATGAGGCGGCGAGTCAATCTGATTTGAGCGAGCGTCGGAGCCGGTCCATCCCTGCAATCACAATGATACACTCGCGATTTCGTTTCTGGCATCGCTGACCGCGATCGACGCGCCGAATGTCCGCATCCCAGCGCGCACCTGCGGGCGTGTCATTGGTCAGTTGAGCCTGATCCAGTTGTGCGCCTGACGGCGGCAACATTGCGGCGCAAGCCAACGATGGCGATATCACGATAGCTCCAAAGCGGCACTTATAGAATTCAGAATCTCACGTCGGAATTCGGCAGGCAAATGGGGCCAGGTCAGGTGCAAATGGTGCAGCTCCTGGATGAGTTGCAGGTCGGAGTCGAGGCACTCGCTCGACTGACACTCGGACCGCTGCCAGTCCGCTGCCAAACCATTTTGACACGCATGAAACACCCTGTTCTGTAGCGTAAAACCGATGCCGGGTGGCGGGTTCGATTCCCACCACCATTCCCGGAAGCTTGTGCAAACATGTGTGCAAACGCACTTAGAGTGACACATGAAACACTGAAAACACAGTGTGTTGTGCGGTCACAGCGGCAGAATCATAAACCGCCTTTCGGGAGATTGGCGGAACGGAGTCCGCATTCAGTTCGACACGCACCCGGAGGGCGAAAGGCGACCGAATCAAATTCTCGACAGCAAATCGTTGACTATGCCGCCTGCTGCAGGCGTTGCTCGTCTTCTGGA
>JAJDEI010000075.1 GCA_029259845.1 Planctomycetaceae bacterium
TGAACGTTCAAAAAACCGCAATCGTGGCCAGCCGCCGGGCGGTGATGACGTGGGGTTCGGTTTCCGGAAAGACACCGAGGAGGAACTTGGTTCGTTTTCCGCCTATTTCTATGCGATTTCACAGAGAAACAGGCGGTTCACCCACACTGTGTATCCTTCCCAAAGTGCGCGCTGGCCCTGGGAACGGGTATCATCTGCCTAATGTCGTTGTCAGGAATACTGAAGGAAAAATCTCCGACGTCACCGTGCCCAATGTAGACGTGGACTTCAACCGTCTTATCAATGCACCTAGGACCGCCAATCAGTTTGTGACTCTTCAGGCTTGGGCCACTTACTCAAACGGAGACCCTCCGCAACCACAACGAACCCTTTACTCAGACCAACTCGCGGTCATGATCGACACGCAGTCGCCGGAGTTGCGGACGCCGTTTGTAGAGCGGTTGCCGGGCGGCGGCGGCATTCTTCGAATTCCACTGGTCCACACGGACCTCGACCAAACATCTCTCACTGCGACCGGCATTACCGTTGAGCATCCTGTCCTCGATGCGGACGGCAATGAGGTTCCGGACCCCAAGAATGCCGGTAACCCAATTTATTCTGACGTCTTTGCTGAAGGAGATCCGAAGTACGAAGAGGCTCCCCAACCGGCGATTGTGCTCTATTACCGCAGCTTGGCATCGGGCAATTACCGTGTCACGGTGAAGAACATCAAGGATTTGGTTGGCAACGTATTGGCCAGTGAGTCGAAGACATTCACCGTGCCCGGCGGACGCGAGTTTGCCGAACAGATCGAGTATCCCCGGTTTCTTCGACCGGAAGGCAAGGTGGACGAATTCAACCCCGGCGACCGGGTCGATACACGGGTCGTGCGGCTGTACTACTTCCGTGACGCGCGGCGTGTCGCCGAACTGATCAACCGCAACGTCCGCAACCTGAATCAGGTCGGCTACGACGAAGCCCAGCGCTTCGCCGCCGAGGCCCGCCAGGACTTCGAGCAAAAAAAAGACCGACGAACGACGCCAAACCGAAGCCCTCGCCGTCCAGGCCGCCCAGCGCGCCCGAGAAACGCAGCGAGCAATCGAAAAGGCACGCGAGGATCTCCGGACAGCCCTCCAGGACCAAACGACGCTGGCGATCGAGCAGCGTCAACTTAAATCAACGCTTGATTCTTATACCGGGAGTACCGAAGTCGACGCACAAGCTGCGATCAACTCGACACTCGAACGGATCAGGACTCTTGATGGTCAAATAGCCACTCTAAACTCCACCAGTCCGTCACAATCTATACCGATGCCCCCAGGAGTACCACTTCCGAGTCCCCCGATTACGCCGGCACCGACTCCCCCGGTTACTCCACCGCCAGATCCCCGCGACATACAAGCGACAAGACCAGAGGAGACGACTGATCCCCGCGAGGAAATGTTGCGACTGCAGGGCGATCGAGCCAATCAGATCGCGAAACTAAATGGACTCCGCACGATCGAGTCGCGGCAAGCGCTCAACGAGTCTCGGGAGGAGGCCATCTCAACGCAGGTCACAGAGCTTCAACGGCAGCTCGTCGAACTCCCCACGAAACTGGAAAACGACCAGGTCGCCGAGATCGATCTGCGAAACCGGGTCTCGACGACGGAAGCCAGTGAACTGCGGGCGGCTCAGGAGAAGTTTCGGCGGGAACTGGCGGCCGGACTTGCCGACCCGGACACGTATGCGGCCGGCAAAATCACGTCGCAAGACCCGGTCACGCAGGTGACAATTTCCGTTGTCGGAGTCAGTCGCCTGCAGTTGCGGGGACCGATCAAGGGCATCAATAAAATCCGGCGGATGATCCATCAGATCGATTCGCCCGTCGGCCAGGTGAAAATCGGCATCCACACAGTCCAGGTGAATGGGGAGCACGGCGACCGTATGGACGTGGTCTACGAGCGGATCAACCGCGAGATCGCTCATTCCCGGTTTCTCGTGAATCAGTTCACGCGCGAGTTCCAGCAGGCGGTCGCGCAGGTCGCCACGGAAGTTGCAATGGCGGTCGACCAAGGCTATTTGCCGGAAGGCTGCCCGCCGCAACTTGCCCGCGGCGACGACCAATCCACCCGCGACTGGCGGTATGTCTACAGTTTCTTTGGCACGGATTTCATCGACGAACTCCGACGCATGGACTCCGAGCTGATCAATACCGACAACAAACTGCTGTCGCTGCACTCGATGGACACGATCAGTCTGGCCGGTGCCCTGTACGTCACTTCGCTGGCGGACCATCCGATCCGGCTGCGGATCGTGGAGCGGTTTCAGCAACTGATCATGACCGACCTCCCCGAACGGGAGGTGGAGTACGTCAAGGCGCTCACCCAACTCACGCCTAAGGGACATCCGCTCATTCGAAGAATGCGCATGGCCCGCATCCTGGACAACCGCGAAGCCAAACGCATCTACTTCAACGCCGACCGCACCTACCGTTTCCCGAACACGATCACCATCTTCAACAACCAACTCTCCGGCCAGGGCAGCCTCAACCCGGTCCAACACGCCACGATCCGCATGGCTCAAGTCCTGAAAGCCCAACTCGTGGCCGAGATGGAATACCAAAACATCGTCCTCGAACGGTCCCTGTTGGAAATGCGCGAGGATGAGACTGAGGAAGAATTCGCAAAAAGGCAGATTGAGGCGCGGGAGGCTGCTACTCGTGCTGCCGCGGCAGTCCGAGTCTCTGAGGTTGCTTTGCTTGACATCGTACGAGATCTCAAGGATCGGGCCTTGAGTCGCTTGGATACGTGGATCAATACTAAGAATGCGCGACCGCCTATCCTAAAGAATACAACCCCTCAACAATTTCAGGAAGCGGTCGCGCTTCTCAACACTCGATTCGCACTAGTTCAGTCGTCTCCGGAGTTCTGGAAAGCTGTGAATGATCTGCTTCTGCGTGGCGATACACATATTGATCAAGGCATAGAATCCTTAACGTCACAATTGATCACTGCCATTGTGGAAGGGCTTGGCTTAACAAGTGTCGAAATAAATCAGCTAGCAATCCGGACGGTGATAAGAGTAATCGCCCAGGACTTCCTCGGTAACCGTTCACACCTCGAACGAGGTTGGGTGAGCAATTCGTCTTTTCACAGATGGCGTTTTCTGCGACATCTCCTCCATGTCGCAGCGACCAACAGGACCGCCGATTTCTGAACAGCAGCTGGCCGGGTTGCCGGCCG
>JAJDEI010000076.1 GCA_029259845.1 Planctomycetaceae bacterium
CTCCAAAAACGAAAACGGTGACACCAGAAAGGCGAAGTCACCCGGCAACGCGTGAGCATGACTTGCCGTCCATCGGCAGGCACGTTACATCACACTGAACATTCACATGGCTGTCGGTTTTGAAGTGCCCGGTGACACGGCGTGTCCGAGTACTACGTCGTACTCCTCAGGTCGGTCCGATTTCCGCGCCGAAGTGGGTCCGCTTTACACGCCGATCTCCATGCGTGAATGAGGTAATCACCGCCAACCATTTACAACGATTCGGAGTGGCTGAAGAGGTCACATGTGATGCGTGAACAACCAACGTACCGGACGCCCACGACCGCCGCATTTTTCGCCGAGCAGTTGGCAGAGTTGTTACACGTACGAATTGGCCAGTGTATCGCTCTGGCGGTGGACTCGGTTGGCCTATCGGCGGCTTGGCCTCTTCCAAGCGGTTCATGGCCTGGATCAACACCGCCGACTGCTCATCCGTGACATGGCCACCGGTGACGGCCGTCGGAGCCTTGCGCGGTGACTGCCAGTGCCGCGCGACTGTTTGTCGTGATTCCTGTTCAGGGCAGGAACATGTTCGCGGCTGCTGGGTGAATGTCTCCGATTGTGGCAGGGTTCATGAGGGTTCTGTGCCGTCTGTTCTGGAAGATTTCAGCTCGCGCAACGTCGCCGCCAGAATCTCGATTAGGGCCGGCTCGAACTCCGCACGGCACGTGTTGACCAAGGCAACCATCTCTTCACACTCTGGCGAAAACTTGTAGGGGACGGCCAGATGTACCCAGCACCCTCCATCTTTCCCCAGAGAAATCGAAACGTTACCAAGTGACAATCCGCCGCTCGCGCGTTGAGACGGCGGCTGCTCGTAGCATCGCTTGATCACAGGAACCCCGCCCGAAACGGTGACACGCACACGGACAAACATTAACAGGTCGCCGTCGCCACCCGGCTGGGGCTCCCTGAGTGCTGTGATGGGATCCGGAAGTTGGATGACACCCGCTTTGAGTATCTCGATCCTAGTATCGGGCAACAGCATCGGACGGTCGATCACGCGCACCTCCGGTTCCGCCAGTTCGGCGGGGTCCAGCATGCGGTGAGCTTGCTCATTCACGTTAGAACAATCTGAGCTGAAATCGTTGTGATAATCGAACCGGCCATCGCCTGTGTCCTTTGATCGGCCCCAAGTGAATTCCCACCATTTCATTCCATCACTCCCTCTACTGAAATCATCGATTTGACGCGGTTGTCCGACGGACCTTGCCTCTGTCGATCACACGGTCTTCACGACGGTGGGACGTCGAACAGGCAACCTGTGTGCAGAATCTGCGGGCGGGCACTGGCGGACGCAAGTTCAAAGATCATCAGACGTGGACCTCTGCGAACGCCTGCTGAAACGCCGCCGCCAGCCGCTCCGTCACGGGGTCGTGCTGATCGAACGAATCCGACCGTATCTGAGGGGTCCCAATCGTGAAGTAGACAGATTTCGCCGCCACATCAAATTGGGAATTCACCACGTAGGTCGGCTGATCACGGTCTTCGAGGTACCAACCCGGTATGGCGTTGAATTCACCGTTCGGCATCTTCAAGAAGTGCTCACTCGTCCCCTCTCGACAACTCAGACTGGCGACTCTTGCGGCGGCCCCGACGGCACAGTTGAGGAAGGCCCGCGCCTTCGTATCGACACCGTCCGCCTGAAGAGCATCCAACTGCTCCTTCCATTGGTACTCAAGCAGGCAATTTGGGCCTTCAACATCGATGTGCTTCAAATACAGGACACATGGCGGTCCGCCAACCATCTGCTGTGCACCCAGGAAATGCCGTTGTGTTGTGATATTCAGGCTGGACTCTGCTTTCGCGTCGCCTCTGCTCCTGTCCGCCGCTTCGTCTTTTTGAGTGTAACACTTTTCGATCTGGTTGCGGCAATCCTGCACGCGCTCGTGACCAGGTGTGCGTTCCAGGAACTCGTCCAGTAGGACTCGGGCCGGCTCCAATAGGAATTGAAACTCATCAATATGCGAACGTCGAAAGAGCCGCAACTGGATCTCGCCACAACTGGACCACATCGTGATGAGTAGCGCGGAATAGCCAACTAACGTCATCGCGTGTTGCTCCCTGGAGAGGCGGAGATCGCGCCGGTTGGTGAGCATTAGGTGAAAGAACGACGCAGCACATCCATGCCGCCCGGGATCCTTGGACGGATCAGCGTCGAAGTAGTTGTGTGCCGACCATTTCATCACTTCGCTCCACCGCTGATTCTTCTCCCTGGCGTTGCGGATCATGGGGACATGCTCACTGAGGACAGGCTCATGGGGAGCCAACTGCTTGAGCCGTTCGGCCCACTGGAAGAATTCGTCGAACGACAGCGAAAGCAGCATCAGATTTTCCGTCGCGTAGGCTTCCGTTTGTGCGAGGCGGTCACTCCCCGGAGATGAACTCGGCGCAGACTGGCAGATTTCAACCGCCTTTTGGAAGTACTTGCGGGCGAGTGCGCCGTCACCGACGGTTGTCCACAAAACAGCCCCATGCTGAAACGCCACGAGCGCCTGTCCCCAGGCCGGTAACTCCGTATTAGCAAGACGCCGAAAGCTCTTGACGACGCTCTGCAAGCGACGTTCGGCGACGAGTTGCTCGCACTTTTTGAGTTGTTCCAGGAGCTGATGTTCCGCGGAATCCCTTCCCGGAGAAATCCACTCAGTCACTCGACGAATCCAAGACATCATTTGGCTCCTCTGGCAAGGGAAGAAGAGAGCGGGTCCCAGGCGCAGTCGGTAATCTCCACAAAGGAAATCTGT
This sequence comes from Planctomycetaceae bacterium, assembly GCA_029259845.1. Taxonomy (GTDB): domain Bacteria; phylum Planctomycetota; class Planctomycetia; order Planctomycetales; family Planctomycetaceae; genus JAHBXU01. The sequence continues at coordinate 2,784 of JAJDEI010000076.1, forward strand.
CCCGCGGCATCCACGACTGCGACTTCTGGAAAACTGTGGGCCAGAGCATCTCCCTGGCCGCTGAGGTGTATGACTCGTGTCGATGCGGGCAAAACGTCGATAAGAGAGAGCGTCGAGGCATCCACGGCATAAAGGGCACCAAGCCGGCTCACGAGCCAGAGGATCACACCGGGGGCATCGACAAACGCGTGGACAATATTCGTGCCGACGCCTGAGAGCTCATGGACGTCCTCGTCGCCTTTGACAAACGCAGGAATCGATCCTCGGCGAACGATCGTCTGTGATCGTGCAGCGTGCTGGACGATTACAAGTAGCCGATCGAACTTTGGGTCGCATGCAAGGCAGGTGTATGTTCCCTTCTCGGGCGAGATCAGACAGTGGTCCCGATACTGCGGCTGACCCGACGAAGGACTGATCTCGAAGAAGGCCAGGAAATCGCGAGTCTCGGCGACTGTCGTCCCGTGCAGGCACGTACCCTTTAAGACGAGCGATCTGCCGAGCCGGTATAATGACGCCCCCGTGACTTCCCGCAAGATGACGCGGCCGATCGGCTCAAGGATCTCATCGCTCCGGTTGCTGTAGAGCTGTCCACCCCGCTGGACGAGCAGAAAGTCGCCACCATCCAGGCCAACGATTCCCGTGATGTTCCCCGGAAGTCCAGGCTCCAGACGGAGATCACCCGCGTCGAGATCAAGCCGAAAACCCTGGCCTTGCATTCGTGCTGATAGCAACTCGTTTCGCTCATTCCGTCCGTAGACTGCAACCGGATTATCATCGACGGCGACAAACTGTGCAGACTGGGCAGTCGACGAAGTGTGCCAGACGCCGTCGGAACTGTGGAGCACTGCATCGACCTGTTTGTTGACTCCGATATAAATGGCCTGAACGGAGTGCTGGCTAGTCCTGCCGCGGTCTTGAACACTGACAATTGACGCAGATGCACGGGTGAGGAGCACGGATCTCGGCGCCTCGAGCGGTCGCCAGTCGAGCGGTCCGAGGAACATGGGGCCACCACCGCTGAGCATCGTCGACGCTTTTTCCCCCGGCTTCCATTCGTAGAACCGCGCCACTTCGTCGATCCAGAAGACACGGTCGCCGTCGGAATAGACGAGCAACGGAGGTTCGTTGCAGTCCGTGCTGGCTGCCTCGCGAAGCACGTCGTCGCATCGTTCAATGACGGCGAGACGTTGATCCGAACATGCGATCACGATTCGCTCTGCATCATAAGGGCAGGCGAACGCTACGTCTTGTTGCAGCAACTCTAACGTCGACACGCATTCCATTTTCCTGACCAGAGTGAGCAGGGTGCCGAAGCCACAACGGAACGCAAGCATGACCGCATCCCCACAAAGCACACAAGCAGACAGTTCTGCGTCCGGCGACAATTCCGGCAGTGTGAGTCTGTCGCTTTGCACATGTTCATCTGTCAGAGTGCAAATCGTTAGCTCCCGGGGCGCTGACTGAAACCACAGCGTCTGCCCCACAAACGTGACGCGGGGCGCGTCATACTCCGGAAGAATCGCGGACAGCGTTGCCAGCGACTCAGCATTGGTTACCTCACCGTTCAGGTTCTTCCGAACTCGCAAGAACTCAATGGATGCGTCCTCACCGACGACAGCCAGGAATCCGCCGTCATCTCGTACCGCGACAGCCAGCACCTGAGTCGGGCGAATCGCGATCCGTTCAGCGCGTTTACGCCCCGTCTCGAGATCGATGATGTTGAGCTGCCCCAGCTGCGTGCAGAAAAACAAGCAGCGTGACTCCTGGGCGACAGCCCCGACTGCTGGGGAATCAAATCGGACCTGCGTATGAACGCTCAGCTGCCCGCCATCTGTGTTCGGTTCGATCGGTGCGGGCAACGACACTCGGCTCGTGCGAATCCATGGTCGATCGATGTCAGACGCCTGCAAGCGTTGTCGATCGTCGTCTGTACCCTCGTGCCAGATGAGCGCCGGAAGCGCAGTTCGCTGACCAAACAGGCGTTGGGCCCGCGCCAGAAGAAAGCTCTGGAGGTGTTCCACAGAGACGTCATGAGGAGACGGCAGCAAATCGTAGTCAGCGAGAAGTCCGTAGACGTCGCCACCGAAGCATCGTGCATCAAGATAAGCGAGCCGACTCAACAATTCAGACAGAGCTTCGTGCTGACCAGAACGAGCCAGATGCCAGGGCAATTCGACCAGCACCCGCAGGTTGGAGTGTCTGTCCCACGGGGGCGGTGGCATCTCGGGTGATTCGCGCCACAACGGCTGCAAGCGAAAGTAATCCGCCAGTACGCGATGGGCGGCATGGCGGTTCCTAGCCGTCGGCAAGTAGCGCGTGTTGACCGCTTTGGCAAGATTGCGGTGATAGAAATCGAGGAGTTCGGCTCGGTACAGCAGATAGGCCCGCAGTTGCCGCAGGACCGGGAACAGGTCGCCGCCACTATCGGCAATCTCGATGTCGTTCCCCTCCACGAGATCCAGCAGATCACGCTGCGACAGACCAAGCCGCGCCGACCCTAACAGGGACAACACGTCGCCGACAACGTTGGCGTCAAAATCATCGCTGAGCCGGTCAATCACTTGCAGGAACAGGGATGTCAGCGGATCGTCCGCGGGTGGTGTGGACACCAGGGTCGACTCAATGGCGTCAAGGCGTGCCAGCCGATCGCGTCGCTTTTTTTCATCATCGAGGCTCTGCGCGTACTCGCGGGCAGCCGCCAGCCATCGCTGCCAGCGAGATTCGTCGTCGTCCGAACGTGGCAACTGCACGATGCGCTGATCGAGCTGCTCGAACGAACCGAATCCGCGGAGTTCTTCCAACGCCACCAGGAGGAACAACGGGTTCGTCGTGGCGGGGTTGGCCAACAGTAATTCCACCTGTACGGAATCGAGCGTCTTGGCGGAGAGGGACGGAACCTTCTCGACGATCTCGACACGTTCCTGATCCGTGAGCGGTTTGATGGTCACAAGCTCATGCTGGCGGTGACCGAACACCTCAAGCACGGTTTCGGTGCTGTCGCGATCGTCGGTACAGCTAGTCAGAAACTTGACATGCGGCGGGAGCTGCCAAGGGAGCCAATAAAGCGATTGGGCGTCCTCGGTTTTATCGAGCTGGTTGAGGGCATCGACGACAAGCAGCATCCGATGGTTGTCCGGGACGCGGCCCAGAAAATCGCGAAAGGTGTTGCTGAGTTGGTTGGTCTCCAGCGGGATGTCGTCGTCGAAGCCGAACTCCTGTTGCAGCAGCAGACAGAACCGTCTGAGCATCTGCCGCAGGCTGGTCGAGGCTGCGCTGGCCCCAACGAAATGCGGAATCACGAACACACCCGGATGCGAATTCCGGTAATCGGCCACGAACCGGGCCATCGCCGCCGACTTGCCGGAACCGGAGAGGCCGGTGACCAGGCAGGGGACCGTATGGTTGGCGTCGGCGAATCTCTCGAGTGCCCGCTGGAGTGTGTCTCGACCGACGTAGATCCACAGCCGGGATTCCATGTACCGCTTGTGGGAGTCATCCTCTTCGGCCAACGGGTCAGATTCGACCAACGTTTCGATCGGCGGCGTCTCGGGGAGATGGTGCTGTGCCTTGGTTGCCTCCCATAACTGGTCGTGAACGGCCCGTCCAAACGACGTTAATGAGTCGAGATAGACAACGCCTTCTTTGTCGACGAACCTTCGGAGTTTCTCGTTCAGGCGGGCGTATTCTTGAGGATCGACGATGCCATCGCCGGCAATTTCGTGGAGGGCATGCTGGTCAGATTCGTCGAGCTTCTGCCGCGCGATCCGCCAGTTGATCTTCAGTCCTCGGTATTGGCACGGATAGTTCTCAAAGACTGGGACTTCGGCGTCCAGAATCGTCTGTTTGAGTGACTTGAGTTTGTGACGGCGGCCAACGACTCCTGCACGCTGCTGTCTTCTCGACAGCCATCCTTGCGACACGGCAACCTGTTCTTCATTTGTCGGGAATTCGGCGGATGAATGCAGTTGTTGTTGGCTCGGAAGATCAACGAGATAGCGTGGGTTTCGAAAAAAGAAAAACGAACGCGGTCGCATCTCGTGATCATTCAGCACGCCGTGAATGATTTCGAGTTCGGTGATCGACTTACCCGTCAGGCCTTGCACCCAGCCGTACGAGGGCTTGGAGAGGCTCGGCGTTTCGCTCGGCACATAACCGTACCGTTCGCCGAGAATGCCGATAAAGAACGGTCGGCAATCGTCTATCTGTTGCAGACACAAATCGAGAGCCCGATCATCGTCCGCTTGCTCCTTGGTCACACCCCAGCGAAGGTCGATCTCGACCAAGTGAATGCGATGTTTCTCCAGTTTCTCTCGCAGCGACGGGAACACGACCTTCACAAGATGATCCCGCTCCGCGTGCATATCGCTGAACGTCGACGAGATGAAGACGCGAACTTCTTGCCATTTCGCTGGCATGGGAAAGCTCCAAGATTAACGACCGTCGATATCCTAAACCTCTTTGAGGCCTTTAGCGAGTAATGAGGGCGAACCATGCACCTGCACCAATCTCAGATCTGTTGGAAAGATCAGCCGGTGAGAATCGGTGACACTGGGAAGTTCCGACATGCCTGGTCCATTGCGCAGTTGGCAAGCAGGTCCTGATCAGTAGTGTTCAAGCATCGACGATCACGAATGAGCTGCCGTGTCGAGTTGCTTGCTGTCGGGAATGGCGGCCAACAGTTCACGAATGGTCTTCAGGGACGGGCTGTCGTCGCCATAGTTCCTCCCTAACGCAGCAGCTTGGTTTAACCCTTTCTCATGACGCGTCCTCCGTGCGGGGTGGCGGAAAGGTGAACCCTACCTCGGCTGCTCAACCGATCCCCGATCTGTTTCTACTTTGGCAGAAGGAATCGCGACCCTCCCCAACTCATCCCACCCTGCACTCACCGTTGTGAAGACTCCGCCGCTTCGAACCCCAAGCCGTCAGCATGCAACCCAAGAACGCACTCGCTTCCTTCGACCGCTTCCGGGGAACCTCGCCCTGACTTTTGCTATCATGAGGGTTCGTTCTCTTGGCGCGTGCGCGCGCTTCGGGCCTCTTCAGCTTGCTCAAGATCTTTTTTGGGCGTGAGAGATGTCGCAGCTTCCCGAATGGTGCCTCTGCATCTGCGAAACTTCGGAGCAGGCGCTGTCGGACCCGGACCATGTCGATCGAGCGGTTGAGAATATCTTCGCCACGCTGTTTGCTGAATCACGCGAACGGCAGGATCGCAGGAACGCGCTGATTGAAGAATCGATCGGTTTGGAAGAAGCCGAAATCCAGCACTCGCCCAGTTGGCTGCCGCAGGGAATCCGGGGCGTGGTCCGCTGGGTCGAAGGCGAATTCTTGAAGTCGGCCGCTGAGTTTTCCGATGTTCGAGCGACTCTCGGAGGCGAAGGCTGTTGCGACATCGCGGCGCACCGATGCCTAGTCGTGCACACGTTGGCTTGGGAGGCGGCCTGTGCAACACGGACGGACCGACTCGATGTAGCGCAAACACTGCTCCAACAAGCGGAGCAACTGCTGGCCGACGAACCTTGGCCGAATTGTCGAGGCTGGATCGCTGCGGAGAAGGGGCGGCTGGCATTTTGGCTGGATGAAGTCATTATCGCCAAGGTGCATTACGCGCAGTCGCTGGAAGCGTTTCACCAGGCCGATAATCACTTCGGTCAGGCGAACACCGCGGAAGGACTGGCCCGCGTCCTCATCCACCAGGGCAATTACCTTGAGGCGCTTCAGCAGCTCATGCGTTCCGAACGTTGGCGGGAACCCGACGACCAGATCGGACGCGTCAAGCGGCTGTTTCATAACGGACGAATCTGTCGCTACCGGGGAGAGCTGGATGAGGCAATCGAATACCTCACGGAAGCCTTGGCCACACTCCTGAATCATGTCGACAACCAGCGCTGGGAAGCGAACGTCCGCGATGTGCTCGGCGATCTCTACCTGCTCAAAGGCGACCTGCGCAAGGCCCGGCGAGAATACCGGGCGTCTGTTTTCGAGGGCGATGATCCCGTCGTGAAGGCGCGACGGGCGTATCGACAAGCAAAGCTGGACCTGGAAGAGTCCCAACGATCGCCTCACTCTGCCCAACGCCGACGGGCGATTAAGGAGATCATTCGCCGCTGCGACGATTTGGTTGCCGGATCACCCAGCCAGAACCTGCCGGAGAAAGCCCAGCGTCTGCAGGGCGCGGCTTATCTGGCCCTGGAGGAATGGGAGCATGCTGCCTCAACTTTGGAGAAGGCGGCTGATCAGTTCGCTCAGGGTCGTGCCAACTGGTATATCGCCGACTGTCTGCACCGTGCCGCCATCGCCCGGCTGGCGATGGGAGATCTGGCGACGGCCTTCGGCGACTTTGAGAAAGCCCTGCATCTGGCTGTCGATGAGACACAACGGACAGCCTTGCTCGATTCGCTACAGCAACGATTCGCCGCGCTCGATCCGGCTTTGGTGTGTCAACTGTTAAGCAAACTGCCCGGTGAGGGAGACGACCTCCGCTGCCTGCGAGACAATCTGCTGGCGTCATCCGCCGCGCATCGGGAATTGCTCAGAAGTGTTGCTTCGCCGCTGCCGCTGTTAGCGGGCCTCCGTCACTTCAAAGCCGCACTTCAAGCAATCGAGTCGTCGGGCGATTTGGTCCAGGCGAAAGAAGAGATTCAATCGGCGAATGAACGAACCGAGCACGCTCTCACGATCGTACGGGCCGTCATGAACGCTCCTGAGGCAGTCGATTCTGCCTGGACGTGGTGGGACGTCACGAGGCTCAAGGCCGAGCTGCCCCTGTTCGAGTCCGTCGAGACGAATCACGATTGGGATTCGCAATGGGGCCTGTCCTGTCAGCAGCCGGCACTCGCTGAGTCGATCAACACGCTCGCCGATTTCGTCGCGGAACACGGGACGATCGAGGGTGTGTCGTTATCGGTTGAAGCAGAGTCACGGTCTCTGCGCGGCTGCATCACCGTCGCCGGCGACCGGAAGTTCGCCACGCAGGGGATGTTCCGGGAGCCCCCCTCCATGGGTGAGTTTGCGCAGTGGAAGCTAAGCCCGGAGCAGTGGGTCCGCCTCGTCGTCGCGGCTCGTCAAGTGCGGGCGGTCGGCGGTGCTGTTTCCTTCGAGACCATTGCGTCGCCGGACACTACGGTGTCAAAATACCGGTTCTGTCTCAGGATCGAACTTCCCCTCGAGCACCGCCTCGTCGAGACGCCCGAACCCAAGCCTTGATTGCAAAGGGAGCTGTCCGCATGTCACCGCAGCCCGTCGATGTCCTGATCTTCGAAGATAGTCCAGAGCAGGTCGAACCGATCGCTCATTGGTTCGACCTGGCGCCGTTTGAATACAGCTTTTCTCCTCGATTCGTCCAGGCATCGCCAGCGGAGGGCTATTCGGACGCAGAGGCTGAGAAAGGCTGGAAGTGGGTCGCCGCCGAGGTGGAGCGGGTCGATCCAAAGGTGGTCATCTTCGACTACCTTCTCGGCAAAGACTCCGGTGCGGACTCCTTTGACGGCGCTGTGTACGGGAAAGCCTGCAAACAGCGTTGGCCCGAAGTGGGTGCGGTACTGGTCACAACGGGTGGCGACGGAGATCAAGCCGGCATTCTCGTCAGCCAGCAGGAACTGGACGATTGGTTGAAAAACAGCGACTCGCTCATCGACTTCGCCTGGATCAAGCCGTGGGGAACGGCCATTCCCGCCGAGCACGACACCAAGGTCCGCACCGAACTGCAGAATCTGATCAAAAGATCGCGGCGACCGGGCAATCATCGCCAGCAGACGTGAGCAACCGCCGCCGAGACGTTGGCGCACCGGCCCTTCGCAGCCAGCTACGAGGCCATCCCTTCCAGTTGTTGCAAGAGCTGTTCATCGGCGGCGGTCAGGCTGCCGAAGTGTTGTTGCATGCCGCGTAATGTCGTCAGAGCCTGCCCGAACCAATGTTGTATCTGGCCCTGGTCCTTCTCAGCCTGGGCCAACTCCCGCATGTTCCCGCAGGAAACGCCCCGGTCTCTTTGGGCCTCGTAGTCGTCCGGCAGCGCCCGCGCCAGACGTTCGCGGATGTCGAGTGCCTGCTCAAAGTACGCGCGGGCCTCGTCCGGCTGCCCGGCCCGTAGGCTGAGATCCCCCATCCGCTCCAGCGAGACCGACCAGTCCCGCTGCCCGCCGACGTCGTCCGGCAGGGACCTGCCGCTAATTCAACAAATGGCGAAGAACAACGCGAATGGTTCATGTTGATTGCTCGCGAACAACCTGGTTGAGTCTCGCCATTAGACTGCGAAAACATCTGTTGAACCACAGGACAACTCGCAGATCGACGCAACACCCAAAGCGGCCTTGCTCAGTCACTCCTCGTTACTGGCCACCTTAGAGCAAACCCGACTTTGTGAATGCAGCTCGGAGGCCCGACAACACTTCCTTGCTTACGTCGCCACTGAGCATCTTATGAATTTCCTGATCGGTGTTCATACGGAACAGGTTGATCAACGTCCCGAGATCCTTCCCATCTCCAATATCCTTCCCACCAGTGATAGCCCCACTCGTTCCCCCAACAGCAAACATGTCTTTGGGGAGCATTGCAGATGGGTCACCTCTCAACTCGCTCATTGTTCATCTCCCGAAATGTTGTCAGAGGAAGCGGCCAGTTTCTTTGAGTTGCACACTTGCACGCATCAGGAACGGACCTTCTTCGCGAGGAAGATACATGGATAAGAAATCGACCAGCCACGTTCTATGGATAAGCTATCACAAACCAAGCGCCAGCTCCAATCTCTCGGCCTGACCCATGTCGAGACCTGCTGACACCAAATCGGCTCGTATAGCGGCAATACGTGCCATGCCCTGTTTCAACTCAACGATCAATCGTTCGTCGAGCGTGTTTGTTCCTGGCACCTCCAACTGTGCCAACATGTGATTGAGTCGCTCCACAGATTCCACCGTTGGCAAGTACCGCGCCGTGTCAAAAGACTTTCTCAAATAGACTGTCTGCGCGAAATGATTGCCTTCCTCGGCCAATTGCCACAACGTGCTGAAACCTGCCTGCCGGTCATCTGCGGCCCCTTGCAGATTGCCAAGTCGATAACGAGTCTCGGCCCGAATGAGCAGTGAATGCCCCAACCAACCTCGCGCCTCGTCACGTCCCTTCTCAATAAGTTCCTGGAACCAGCGTACCGCCCGATCACAATCCTCGACGCACCTCTCGAGTTGACGCAACCGCAAGAGCACGTTTGCTCGATTCATCAAACTCAGCGCTAGCGTCGTCTCCAATTCGTGCCGTCCCTCCCTGACGAATCCATGCAACACGTTGATGGCGTCGTCTAATTCCGCAAGAGCCTGTTTGTTCTCACCTGCGTCGCTCAGAGTTGCGGCGAGCGTTGTCTTTGCCGATGCCAACTGGGGCCTCAACTCCTCTCTTCCCTTAAGAAGTTCGTCCGCATATAGCTCAATCGCCTTCCGCAAGTCCGCGATCGACTTTTCAAACTCGCAACTGTCGCCTCGAATCACCCCTCTGTTGACCAACGCATGGGCAAGCGATTCGTGGATGCTGGTATCGCCAAGCAGTTGCTGCACGCGACATAAGCCGACGACCGTTTCTTGTTCAGCCAACGCCTCAGTGAGCTGTCCGATATTCCTCAGTGAAACTCCAAGGTTCATGCGAGCCCAGAGCATGTCGATCAAAACGCTCGGTCGTTCCGCGACCAACTGCTGCAAGAGATCGATCGCAAGGCCGTAGTCCGCGAGTGCTTGCTCAAACTTCATCATTTGCCACAGCACGTTGCCACGATTGACATAGGTGTTTGCCAGTATGGTATTTTCCTCGCAGTTCGGCTTGTCAGTCGCTTCGATTTCCTTAACGATGCCGTTGAGCTCCTCAAGAGCGAGCGGCAAGTCTCCGCGTTGCCGTTGAAGCGCCGCCCTGGAACTTGTCGATTGCAACCGAAGTTCGCGAGGTGCCCCATGGGCCACACGTCCCAGCAGATCGATTCCCTTTTCCAGATGACCCCAGGCCGGCAACCACTCCACAAAAGAGTAGTGGGCGTTAACGGGCGCAAGAAGTAGCTCGGCACACTCGTCCCATGCGCCGGCACAGAGAGCGTGTTCGATGGCCAGGATGCGCGGTCGCATTTGCTCCAGCGTGCCGGCATGGAGGGGGATGTCTTCTCCCGAGTACCATCGACTCAATCGCCGGTGGATCTCGGGGGCATCTTTGGCCTGCTGCGAGAAGTACTGTTTGACGATGGCGTGGAATCCAACCCGCTCGTTGAATCCGTCCCAGCTTGCGAGCTGCCAATCCGCAAGACTAATAGCCTGCTCCATCAAATCGTCCGCCATCTCCTGTTCGATCTGTACGTCCCAGCCCATCCCCGCTGCAATCGTCGCAAGCGAAGGATCTTCGAGACATTGCGTGGCGACGTGTAGAAATTGTTCAGCGTCCTCTCCTCCGGGCATCGACTGCCGTGTCTCCTCGAGCAGCTTGTACAGTCGTTGCCGGTGATCGAGCACGCGGATTCGGTCGACCTGCTCAATGCGACCGCCATACATCTTCTTGAGTCTTGTCCCCAGAACTGTTAGGGCCAACGGATGCCGATCGAAGCTTTCGGCCTCATCGAGCAACTGCTTGTCCGACCCCTTCACTCCTGCAGACCGCAGCATTTCGATGGCCGCCTGCTGGTCCAATCCCTCCAAGGCGAGTTGCCGACCATTCTCATCGACAGGGACGACGGCAATTTTGGCGTGTTCCAGAACGAGCGGCAACGCCCGCGTCGTGATAATCAGATGCGTGCCACCCGAGAGTCCACTCACATCACTCAAGAATTGATCCAGCCCTTCGAACGAAGCGTCACGTTGATCGACTGACTCCGCAACATCTGGATCATCAGGCCCTCCGGTCCACCCTTGAAGCCAACGTTCGAACCCGTCGATGACCAAGAGAACTCGTCGCTCCTGCAACAGGTCGATGGCCAGTCTTGTCCGTTTGGTCACCGATGGCATGTCCTGCTTGCTGAACTGGCCCTGCAGCAAGTAGCCGAGCAGGTCATCGAGGTACTCATCGAATGTGAATCCAGCACGATAAGCCGTACACCACAGACCAGCATCGAACGGCTTGCGATCCTCACGGTTCCACCATTCGGCGACCAAAGTCGTCTTTCCTTGGCCCCCGAGTCCCATGACTACCACAATGGCCGTCCGTGACCGCTCTGTGGCCTGTTTCAATTGGTCCAACTCCAGTTGACGTCCGGCGAAGTACGTCGGCGGCTTTGGTGGATGGAGAAGACGAAGCGGCAACCGCCCCGAAACATGCCCGTCGCCAAGAATTCGGGTCGCTGTCTGCGCGGCTTGAGGTCCGAGATCGTCGGGCGAAGCAAACACGTTCCACTTCGGACCCGACTTCTGCACGGCCTCCCGATGGGCCAGCTGAAGTTGCTGCCGGTCCTCGTCTTCCGCCACATTCGGGGCATCAAAATGTTCTGACGTCAGAAAGACAAATGTTGGTATCTGATATTCCTGGGCGACATCGTACTCGAGCTGTGTATAGGACCGTCGCGGCTCCCAATCAGCAGGTTCAGCGCCGTAGAGACTGCCGATCAGACAAACAACCGCGTCGCAGGCGGCGACTGTGTCGCGGAGATAACGCGTAAGCTCCCTGTGATCTGGCGGGAAGTACTCCTGGATCACTGGATGCAGGCCGGCCTTGTACAATTCATCGAAGACGAGTAGACGGTACGCACGGAGGTCATCCGACGTGGCGCTGATGAACACCGTGGGAAGCAACTTCGCCATATCGGGCTCCGCGATGAGAACCTACGCCGCAACTTACCAACCACAATACACGATTTCCTGTCGCAGGTCGTCGAACTTCCCGCCGCTGGCAACGTTCTCCAACCCAAAATCGCCAAGGATCTTGTTGGTCCTCGCCGTGATGCTGTGGCTGGCGGTGCGAACATTTATCGGGACAGTCTGGACTTTCCTACGAATGGGGTGGTGGGATGCCACAAAAAAACCTGTGCTACCTCTTATGAAGATCTGATTGGCTAAGCTCCAGCAGCACAGCGAGCCGCGTACTGGGCCGGGGTCATGTACCCCGGCGAACTGTGTGGTTGTTGTAGCCATCTCCGTCAGCGACAGACGGAAAGTCGGTTTGACGGCGAGCGAATTGCGATGACAACCATTGTGCAGTATTGAGGAGTTTTCGCCACCCTGTCACCACAAAAGCTCAACGCGGGAACCGCTGTGGCACACACGACGAATGCAGCCGAAGTCTCCACCGGGCCGGTGCCGATCGTGTTGGGGGTCACGGGGCATCGGGATTTGCGCGAGGGAGATCTCCCCGCGCTGACCGACGAAGTGCGGGGGATCATTGAGACGCTGCGGTCGAAGTATCCGCACACGCCGTTGAAGCTGCTGTCGCCCCTGGCGGCGGGTGCGGATCGGTTGGTGGCCCAGGTGGCCCGGAAGTGCGGCGTTGGGGTGATCGTGCCTCTCCCCTGGCCGAACGGTGTTCACGATGCCCTCAGGCACCGCACGGGGGACCGTCAGGAATTTGACGACCTGTTCGATCGCGCGGAGCAAACCGTTGAACTGCCACTGGCCGAAGGAGTATCGGCGCGTGACATTCAACAATCGGACCAGGCCCGGGACAAGCAGTACGCCCGCACCGGGGCGTACATCGCGCGGCACAGTCAGATTCTGATTGCCCTGTGGGACGGCGAGGATCACCCGGACAGCGGAACCGCGCAGGTCGTCCGCTGGCAGCAGACAGGCGTCGCCGCGCCGTTTGCCGCTTCGATCGGGTTGCTCGATGAATTGGAGAACGGCCCGGTCTATCACATCACGACCCCACGCGCGAATCGTTCGTCGGAGGCGAAGGAGGTCGCAACCGTGTATCGATACCCGGCGTCTGATGAGAGCGACGAAGTCGCCGCCAACAGGTTTGACAAGCTGTGGCGGCACATCGACACATTCAATGCCAGCGTCGCGCAGGCATCGCCCGCCCTGCAAGCGCAGTCGGAACAAAGCCGTAAGTGGATTTTATCCGAGGACGAGTGGGCGGCGCAACCGCCGCCACTGCGGTCCCTGTTTGATTGTTTTGTCCTGGCCGACGCGGCTTCCATTGTCTTTCGCGACACCACGCTGCGGACACTCAAGGGCCTGTTCGTGATGATGCTCGCGGCCCTGTTGTGTTACGAGGTTTACACGCACCTGTTTGTCGACATCTGGCCGCTGCTGCTCGTCTACCTGCTCTTGCTGGGGGGAGTGTCGTTGTGGCATCGCCGGTCGTCGCGAGCCGAGTTGCAGGCGAAGTATCTCGACGACCGTGCGTTGGCTGAGGCGCTACGGGTGCAGTGTTTCTGGCGGATGGCCGGGCTGAGTGACTCGGTGGTGGACCACTACTTGCGGAATCTGCGGAGTGAATTGGACTGGATTCGTCAGGCTCTCCGCGCAACGAACCTTGTACACGGCGGACATCAAACGGCGGTGGCCGTGGGTCCCGATACGCTGAACGTTGTCCGGGAGCGTTGGGTTGAAGATCAATTGAAGTTCTTTCGGAAGGGGGCGACGCGGGACGAGGAAAAGCAGGCGTGGTGGCATCGACGTGCTCGCTGGCTGTTCGCCGCCGCTGCCGGGTTGGCCGGCGTACAATTGGTCCTGCATCTCGTGACGGGCCATCTCAATCACGTGTTGGCCGTGCTGGTGTTTGTGGCCATTGCCTGTTCGGCGTTGTGCCATGAGTACGCGGAAATGCAGGCTTACTCCGTGCAGGCGAAACGCTATGATTGGATGCGGTCGTTTTTCGAGACCGGCCATCAGCAGTTGCAGGCATTGATCAAAGCAGGGAAGCTCGCCGAAGCTCAAGCGGTTATTCGCGAACTCGGCCAGGAAGCGCTGCACGAGAACGCCGAATGGCTGCTGCAACGCCGCCACCGCCCCCTCCGCCCACCACAGGTGTGAGCGCAGCGTGTCGTTGTCTGACCGCGCTCAGCCTTTTGAAAGATTCCTATGTCTGACTTCGACAACCGTCCCTTGCTCGATGAAATCGCCGCTGCCGGTGGGTGGTTTCATGCGAAAAAGACGAAGGCCATCTGGGTGCGAGTGTTGGACACGGACGAAACGATCGACACGCGGGAGGGGCCGGTTGAGGCGAAAGCGGGCCATGCGCTGTGTCGCGGCGAGGCGGGCGAACTCTGGCCGCAATCTCTGGAAAGCGTGCGAGAGCGCTACGTCGCCACCGACGAAACCGACGGCCCGTGGCAACGCTATCAGCCACACCCCGACAACCAGGGCGTCCTCGCCGCCCGCGTCGACCACGCATTCCAAGTCCAATCCCCATGGGGGCTGCTCTCCGGCCAGCCGGGGGACTACGTCGTCAAACCGTTCGCCGACAAAGAGACTGCGTCTCCCGACGACGTATGGATCGTCGCGGCAGAGCTGTTCCAGGCGACGTACGAACGAGTCGCGTAACCGAGCGCTGCGGAAGGTTGTGTGAGCTTACGGATAATTCAGTAGCGTGAGAAAATGCAGCTGTCCGCTCCTGGTGCCGGCGACGATACGATTGTTCAACGCAGCCACAATCGACAAGCCGGCTGATTCCAATGCATAGACAGCGACCTGAGAACCTGTAGCGACGTCCCACACGCGGAGGGTGTTGTCATGGCTGGCGGAGACGACCGTGTGGCCGTCGGGCGTGAGCGCTACGGCTTCGACTGCATCCTCGTGGCCTGCGAGTGTCCGCAGCAACTTCCCGCTGGCGACGTCCCACACGCGGAGGGTTTTGTCCCAACTGGCGGAGAGGGCCGTGTGGCCGTCGGGCGTGAGCGCCATGGCCCAGACCCAATGCGTGTGCCCTGCGAGTGTCCTGAGGCATACCCCCGTGGCGACGTCCCACACGCGGAGGGTCTTGTCGAAACTGGCGGAGACGGCCGTGTGGCCGTCGGGTGTGAGCGCCACGGCGGTGACCTGATCCGTGTGTCCTGCGAGTGTCCGCACGCATTCCCCGGTGGCGACGTCCCACACGCGGAGGGTGTGGTCCCCACCGGCGGAGACGGCCGTGTGTCCGTCGGGTGTGAGCGCCACGGCGGTGACCCGATCCGTGTGCCCTGCGAGGGTCCGCCGGCAGACTGGTTGTTCCGGAGGGGCGGGTGGGCGGGGCGCCCGTCGAAGCCAGGATGTCGATCGTGAATCGAGAAGAGTGCCGGCTTGCTCGACCACCGGGCCGTCTGCGGCATGATTGAAGCCAGTGGGGAGGGTCTGATCTGGGAACTGCGCCAACTGATGAGCATGGGACGAGACGAAGTTGGCAAAGCTGCGGATGCGGCTGGTACGAGATTGTTCACCGCTCTGTTTCCCCGGCTCCGTTGACGCGGCCTCCGCTTGCCGCATCAACGCCTGTGCCTCGCGCGAGTCGGGCGGCGTTGGCAGCGGGACGCCGTCCCCCTTCGCCCTGGCCCAAGTTCCCCAGTGATTTGGGAAATCGGTGTTTCTGAAAGTTTTTTCGAGCCGGAGTTTGTCGTAAGTCGTTGATTGATGGTCGGGCG
The DNA here is from genome assembly GCA_029259845.1 of Planctomycetaceae bacterium. Taxonomy (GTDB): domain Bacteria; phylum Planctomycetota; class Planctomycetia; order Planctomycetales; family Planctomycetaceae; genus JAHBXU01. The sequence continues at coordinate 18,286 of JAJDEI010000076.1, forward strand.
TTGAGGGTCTGAGAGTCGGATGACGGCCGATCGCGTTGTAGTGACGACTT
>JAJDEI010000077.1 GCA_029259845.1 Planctomycetaceae bacterium
GGTGCTGTTTCGACGGGCTGCTTACCTGGCAGCCGGACCGGCTGATCCCAGACTCCAGCTCACCGGGGACTGGCTGCAGTGGGTCAAACTGCTGCGGCATTCCGACCGGTATTTCCTGGCGGAACCGCTGAGCTTGAGTCGGGTTCACCCCGCCACGCAGCGGGCGTCCACCGCCAGCGACGGCCGCAGTGAACTCGAAGCGCTCACCGTGCAGAGGCACATCCGCCGTCTCAGCAACGTTGGGCGCGGCACCATCCGCCGGGGAGCGGAGCGATACGCGACCTCCTGGTTGCAAAGCCTTCAAGCGGGCCGCTACCACGGACCAGCGTGGGGACATGCCGCCTGCTTCTGGCGACTGATGCAAGCTGATCCGCTCGTTGCCTGCAAATTTGCCGCCCGATTGCCGTACGGATTCGTCGCCTGGATGCTGAAGAGCACGTTCTTCCGCCAGCGATAAGCCGGCGCCATCGCCCAGCGACCGCGATGCCCGGGCGAGCTGAGCCGTCCGCAGTGCGGCGGGGCGAACATCACGCGGCGGCGGCCGGTTTCGGCGCTGATTCCGGTGTGGCCGTATTCCAATGTTTTTCGTTGGGTAACCGAGTGGGACACGGATCGCATTCTGTGATTTCGCATGGAATCCCTCGTTCGTGTGCGGCATGAAAAAGTTTGCGGTGGCTCTGCCGGCCGAGCGGACCGAAGCGATTCCCGAAGGCATGCTGCAGGCCTTCGAGCCGCCCCGGGCGGTTTGTTCGAGACAGTGACTTCCCCGGTGGGCCAACGACTCTCGCCAGGCCAGGCTGATGGGAGAGCAGACGCTGGAGAATCTGGACACGGCCGGTGCGGACGAGGCGATCGGAGCATTCACAGCCGATGCGGGTTACTTCAGCGAAGACAACGTGGCGTATCTGGATGGGAACGATCGCATTGGGGAAGCGCACATCGCCACCGGTGGCCAAAGGTCGTCCGCGGAAGAACCTGACCACGAGGCAGACGATGGCACGCAAGCTGCGGACGAAGAAAGGCCTCGCGGAATACGCGCGTCGGAAAGCGACCGTCGAACCACTGTTCGGTCAAATCAAACACTGCCACGACTTTCGCCAATTCCTGCTCCGCGGGCTCGACAACATGCAGGGCGAGCGGAAACTTGTGTGCCTGACGCACGATGTTCTGAAGCTGCTCCGCTGCGGGCGCCTCGCAATCGGCTGAGCCGGGTTGCAGCGGTCCGCGATTGGCCGATTCTCCGCCGCGGATCATTCTCCGGACGCATCAGATGTTCCCGTTCGCACTCGACGCCGCCAAACCGCAGCCAGACTCGCGCGCACGATCACAGCAGCCGCCCGCGCAAAACATAATCACACCCGGAGGTCGGTACCCGGACAGACTCCTAAATGTCACAGTGTCGGCGGACGACGTCGCGGAAATGTGCCGGGGGAATGCACCAAGCATGAATCATGTGGGGCTATAAGTGGTCTGCGTTATGTGCGGCGACGGTCCGGGTTGTAACGAACGAAACGGTTGTCGCGGTCGCTCCGGTTCTCGGAATTCGTCACTTTCGGCGGGCTGCGCACCGATGAACGAAGTGGGGACATCTCTCTGGGGACTCACAGGTTTCCGTCCGAGTCTGCTTCTGAAAGGATGGAATGCCGGCGTTCGGCAGCCTAATTCGACAGGTCGCATGGCGACTGCCGCTCAAGGTGCGGCAGTTGTTCCAGTCGTTAAGCATTGCGCTGACAATGGTTGCGGTCCTCTTGCCAGGGTGCCGCCTCGCATGGTGGCATGGAAATGCCGACTTGGTCCCGGAGGCTGTTACGGACGTCGAGGTGAAGGAATACCGAGAATGGGCAACACAGGTTGACTTTCCGGACGTGGCAAGCGAACCGCCGCCGTCGCAGCCTTTGCCGGTCGAACCCCGACGACTGCGAAACTTCACCAAAGACGATCTCTGGGACATCACGCTCCAGGAAGCGGTCCACATCGCCCTGTCTCACAGCGACATCATCCGTTCGAGCGGGTTGTTTCTGTCGCCCGGCAATCCGATTCTGGCGAACCCCGATTTCGCCCCATCGGCCCACGATGTGGCCATCCAGGAGTCGGGGGTGTTGTTCGGGCAGCGGGGCGTCGAAGCGGCTTTGTCAGAGTTCGACGCTCAGTTCACGACCACCATGACCTGGGGACGCGACGAACGAATCCAGAACAACCGCTTCACCATCGGACTGGGACCGGGAAGCACGCTCGTCCAGGAGACGGCCAACTTCAACGCGACGCTGCAAAAGCGACTCAGCACCGGCGGTGTGTTCGGCATCACCCACCTGTGGAACTACGAAGGGAACAACGTCATGACCGGCCAGTTGTTTCCGTCGGTGTACACCGGACAGATCCGGACCGAATTTCGTCAGCCGTTGTGGGCGGGAGCGGGCACGGAGTACACGCGCATCGCCGGACCGATCACGCAAGACATCCAGGGGGTGACTGGCGTCCAGCAAGGGGTCGTCATTGCCCGCATCAACAACGACATCACCATCGCGGATTTCGAGCAGAGCATCACCAGTCTGTCCCGCGATGTCGAAGAGTTGTACTGGCAGTTGTACTTGGCGTATCAGCAGTTTGACGCCCAAACGGCTCTGCACCACGAAGCGATGCGCGCCTGGCAGGGCGTGCAAGCCCGCATTCAGGCACAAACGACCGGCGGCGGGGCGCTGGAAGCCGCCGAAGCCCGGGACCAACTGTTACGGATCGAGGGCCGCCTCAACGTCGCCCGCAACGGCCTGTACGACATCGAAGCCCGGCTCCGTCGCATGATGGCACTGCCTCCCAACGACGGCCGCATTCTCAGGCCGGTTGACGAACCGATCCTTGCTGAAATCCGCCCCGACTGGCAGTTGATGCTCGGCGACGCGCTGGCCCACCGAGTCGAACTGCGGAAGCAAAAATGGAACGTCAAGCGGCTGGAACTCGAACTGACAGCGGCCCGGCACCTCACCAAGCCGCGGCTCGATTTCGTCTCCCGGTATCGGGTGAATGCGTTCGGCGACGATCTGCTCGGCAAACAGTCGGACGGCCTGACCACGCAGGGTCTGGGCAGCGCGTATCGCACGCTGACCGGAGGCCAACAAACCGGCTGGGACCTCGGCTTTGAGTTCTCGGTCCCGGTGGGGCTGCGATTCGCCCATGCCCAGGTTCGCAATGCCGAGACCAAGCTGGCCAAAGCCCGTGCCGCGTTATCGGAGCAGGAGGCCGAAATCGGCCATGAACTGGCGGCCGCCTTCCGACAACTGGACAGCACCTATTTGTCCATGCAGAGCAACCTCAACCAGAAGCTGAATGCCGAGAAACGGCTGCGGACCGTCGAATTGCTGCGCGAGGCAACCCCCGACCGGGTGACTCAGGACTCCGTCCTCCGCGCTCACGACCAGTTCGTACAGACGAAATTAGCATTCGTCCAGGCGATCGTCGATTACAACATCGCGGTGATGGACCTGCACTACCGCAGCGGGACCCTGCTGGGATTGAACAACGTCCATCTGGCGGAAGGCCCGTGGACCCCGGAGGCTCGCGTTGACGCAGTTGAAAAAGCCGCACGCAGGGCACTCACCATCCCGACCGCCACCATGCTGCGTGCGGAGCCGGCACCGTTCGCCCAACCGGTGGGCGAGGCCGTGCTTGAGGCTCCGCCGGCGGAAGTCGGGCCCGCGTTCTCACGTTGGTCGCGTGAGGATTTTCCTGACGCCCCGAGCGTCGAGGAATTGCCCGCACTCCCCCCGCTCCTCCCGCAACCGGCGGATAGTGCCGCTCCGTCAGCGGAACCTCAGCCACCCGCAACGGGAAAGCAGCCGCACCCTTACCACGGACCACGGCTGAACGGTCCTCAGTTCCCGTCGACCGCAACACGCAACGGCGTCGCTGGCAGCTCCTCCTTCGCAAACGAAAGCTTGTGAGCGCTCCAGCCAATGCCGGCGACAGGTCGGTCGGGCTCAGCAATGGATCAGCGATTCGTCACTCGGAGGGTGGCTGGGGCGCTCTGACGGGTTGACGATCTTCCATGCTCGTTCACTGGGGCTGTGCGCGATCCAGAGAATTCGACCATAGCCCCAGATGCCGAGAGCGCTTGAAACTTGCGTGTCCCATCTCGCCCCAGCCACCCCGTCGTGCGACCGGCAGGCCGACTGATCAACGGATTAACGAATCAGCGAGCAACTAATCGTCGCTCGGTTCGTCCGCCTCTTCGTCCCCTCCCAAGCTGAACAACGGCCCGCTGGTATCGCCCATGCCGCCTTTGAGCTCTTCGCGAGGTTCGGCGGAGGTGCCACCGGATTCGGTCGGCTCGACCGGAGCCTCCAGCTTGCGGCTGAGGCCGATCTTGCGGTCGTCGATGTCGACCCGCAGGATCTTGACTTCGATCTCGTCTCCAACGCTCACCTCGTCTTCGGGGTTTTCGACCTTGTGATCGGCCAGTTCCGAGACGTGCAACAGGCCTTCGAGTTCATCTTCCAGTTCGACGAACACACCGAAGTTGGTGATCTTGGTGACCTTGCCGGTGATGATTTCGCCCGGCTGGAACTTGTCCGGGATGCGGGCTTCCCAGGGGTCCTCATCGAGCTGTTTGAGCCCGAGGGCGATCCGCTTGCGGTCTTCATCGACCGAAATGACCACGCATTGGATCTCGTCCCCCTTCTTCAGCATCTCGCTGGCGTGGGCGATTTTGCGAGTCCACGACATATCGCTGACGTGCAGCAGCCCGTCCACGCCCTCTTCGAGTTCGATAAACGCCCCGTAATTGGTGAGATTGCGAACCGTTCCCTTGACCTGCGAGCCGACCGGATATTTTTCGCTGACGTCGTCCCAGGGGTTGGGGAGAATCTGCTTCATCCCCAGCGAGATTTCCTGTTTGTCGGTGTTGATGCCGAGCACCATCACTTCGACTTCGTCGCCGATGTTCACCAGTTCGCTGGGGTGATTGACCCGCTTGGTCCAGGACATCTCGCTGATGTGCACGAGGCCTTCGATGCCGTCTTCCAGCTTGACGAACGCCCCGTAGGACATGACGTTGACGACTTCGCCCTTGATCCGCGAGCCGATCGGGTACTTGGTCTCCACCTCGTCCCACGGCGAGGGGAACTTCTGCTTGAGACCGAGGGCGATTTTCTCCTTCTCTCGGTCGATGTTGAGGATCATGACCTCGATCTCATCGTCGATCTTGACGACCTCCGTGGGATGAGAAATGCGTCCCCAGCTCATGTCGGTGATGTGCAGCAGTCCGTCGATGCCGCCCAGGTCCACGAAGGCACCGAAATCGGCGATATTCTTGACGACCCCTTTGCGCAACTGGCCTTCTTCGATTTCCTCCATCAGCTTCCGCTTCATCTCGGCCCGTTGGTCCTCGATGAGTTTGCGGCGGGAGACGACGATATTGCGGCGGGAATCGTCGATCTTGAGGATCACGCACTCGATGTCCTTGCCGATGTATTCGCCGATGTCCGGCGGCCGGCGGATGTCGACCTGCGAGGCGGGCAGGAACACGTTGACACCGATGTCGATCAGCAGCCCGCCCTTGATCTTCCGCACGACATGGCCCGTGACCACGTCCCCTTCGGAGTGCTTGGAGGTGACTTCCTCCCATTCACGAACGCGGTCCGCCTTCCGCTTGGAGAGCAGGATCAGCCCGTAATCGTCTTCGATCTCCTCGAGCAGCACCTGAATGGTGTCGCCCACGTTGGGCTTTGTCTGGTCATCTTCCCATTCATCGAGAGTGACGATGCCTTCGCTCTTGTAGCCGATGTCGACGAGGACCTCGTCGCCGTTGATGCTCAGCACGTGCCCGTCAATGATCTCGTTGACATTGAACGAGCGGGAAGTCGCGTCGTAAACGAGATCCATCTCGGCTTCGGACGGGGCGACTTCCTTCAGGGATTCACCGAATGTGGCGTCGAGTTCCTGTTCATCAATGCTGAACTCACGAATGAGATTGCGATCGACCATTCTGTTTTTGAAACGAAGGGTTGCGGATGTCGGCGAAAACGGTCGCGGCCAACACCCCGGAAACGAGAGCGGCCCATCCGGCGACGGCCACAGGGCCATCCAGTCCGACCGGAGGGACAGCAGCGCAAGGACCGCCGTCCGGGGACTATAACAGACTCGTGCAAAAAAGAGCCAGCGAGATTCCCGATTGCCTCGCGTCCCGGAGCATCTGCTCAACGCTGGGGGTGGCTGGGGCGATCTGAAATCGATGATTGGTCAGCCGCGCGGAAGTCTGGGGCTGTGGATGGTGAACGAACCTCGTTATGGCGCCAGTCTTCGGACTGAGGACACGTATTCCGTCGCCTCAACAGCGGCCCAGCCACCCGGATCCGGGTGCGTACCACCATCGATCGTACGGATGCGCCCCTCGAGTACAAGCGCCGAACCCTCGCTCGCAGTGACTCACGTCGATAGACTCGCCTGCACCACAGCCTTTCACAACCCCCTGGTCCGATGCCCGATCCCCGCCGCGCCCTTCAGCAGAAGCTCGCCGACTGGCAACGCGCCGGACTCACCCATCTTCCGCACGTCGATTTGTCCGAACGGGTCGAGCGAGCCCCCCAAGCGCGGCAATCCGCCCTGCAGCCGGCCCCCGCCCAACGCGAACCGCCCCCCGAGCAGCCAGCACCCGACCGCCCCCCGGTCGCGCAGCCCGAGCCGCCCCGAAAGCCGCCTCCGGAGTTACCCGTGACCGTGTCCGACCTCCCCCGCGCCCAGCGCGAACAACAACTGGCCGCACTGGCTGAGACTGTCTCCCGCTGCGTGCGTTGCCCGGAACTGGCACAGGCGCGGACGCAGACCGTCTTCGGCGTCGGCAACCCCGAAGCCCGCGTGATGTTCATCGGCGAGGCCCCCGGGGCTGACGAGGACAAGCAGGGCGAACCGTTCGTCGGCCGGGCCGGCCAATTGATGAATAAGATCATCGAGGCCTGCGGATGGCAGCGGGCGGACCTTTACATCTGCAACATCCTCCGTTGCCGTCCGCCCGGCAACCGCAACCCGTCCCCGGAAGAAGCAGCCAACTGCCGCGAGTTCCTGGACGGACAAATCCGCACGGTCGATCCGGATTACATCGTCTGCTGGGGTTCGGTCGCCGCGCACAACCTGCTGGATGACACGACACCGATCGGCAAACTGCGGCAGAAATGGTACAAGTACGGTCGCGCGCAGGTGCTCTGCACGTATCACCCGTCGTACCTGCTGCGTAACCCGGCCGCAAAGAAGCCGGTCTGGGACGACATGAAGTTCCTGCTCGCCGAGATGGGCGAGGAGCCGCCGGTGGCGTGAGCGGGGACTCGGATCGAATCGCAAATCTGAGAGTTGAACTCTCCTATCAATTCAGCCATCCGAAGTATTCTTCTCACCGCGGAGTCGCAGAGGATGCGGAGGACGCGCTGAGAAGTCGTCGACGTTGAGAGATTGACTCCGTCTACCGGTGACCAGAAAAGCTGCTCGCTGGTGTATGGCCCCCCGTCGAGGTGCGCGCGACGTCGGCCGATCGCACGGAGCGAAGTTGGCCCCCGGTTGCGTGCGCGGGGGCG
>JAJDEI010000078.1 GCA_029259845.1 Planctomycetaceae bacterium
TCCAGTTCTACAGCCACGAGCGTCCTCATCAATCGTTGGACTATCGCACGCCCTGGGAAGTCCACCACAGCCGTCCGCGATGAGCCCGCGATCCATCTAAGGAATTGCGTCCAGTGGTCCGAAGATTGGGGTCCACTTCCCGGGATGGATGACGGGCACGTTCGAAACGATGCGGCCAATTGCTCTCGTTGAGACGACGTCATTCGCTCCGATGGAAGCGAAAGCCAGATACTGCCATTCGTGTAGACCGTCAGGGCAACTCCTGATTGATGAAAACGGTGACGGACTGCTACGGCATTGGAAAGAGATCCATTCTCCGATTCCAGCAGGAAGACATTCGATCTCACTGAGTGATCGGTCAGCACTGGTGACCACTGTGTCCCGACAGCCGCTTGATGAATTGCCCCCGCGTGCTCCCAGTGATTCTCGTTGGCAGCGGGATGCTTTTCTTCTGCTTGCTGAAGCGCGCCGTGGCAAGTGAACAGTGGTGACAGATTGACCGTTTCGCCGAACGCAGATCTCCGGCCTCGGCAGCAGTCTTCCGTGAAGTTGAGCAGCGGGTCATCGATCGCACGCGCTGCACGCAGATTATCAACCGCTTGTCGGATGAAGTCATGAGACTGCGACCGACCGAAGAAGCCGAGGCCGAGCGGTTGATACGCACGGAGCCACTTATGGCAGCCAGCGAGAAAGAAGTCGCATTGCAGATCGGTCAGATGGACGGGGACGTGTCCCAAGGCTTGCGCACCGTCGACCGCAACGAAGTTCATGGGCGAGTCTGTTTTGATGGCGGCAATACAATCTCTCACCGGAAAGTGGACACCCAGGTTGTCGACCAGCGGTAGAAACAGACCGTCGCAGCCGAGTACATGATACGCGCCACGGACAGCCTCGATCAGATCGGTGGCCGAAAATCGATCGGAGTAGATTGAGTGACGCAGTGGTAGACAGCTCACGCGGCACTCGTACTTCGCAGCGATTGCTCTCAGGATGATCGCGTATGACGGCCAGCACAGGTCGGTGATCAGGACGTGGCGACAGCGTTCTGCCAGAAGATGGGCCGCGAGCGTCATCAACTGCGACGAACGATTGGCGAGCAGGACTCTCGAATCGGCGTCTGCACCGGCGAATCGCTTGAGCCGCCGCTTCAGTCCAAAGATCCCACACCATGTGTTGAGCAGAGGAGTGTCATCGCGAGCGGCGGTGAAGCCGTGCTGCAGAAACTCTTCAAAGTACATGCAACAGCCGCTGTCGCCGGCCAGAGAGTTGAATTCGGCTTGGGCGTGCTGGGCTCCCGGCGACATTTGGCCCAGCCGCGCTGTATCCAGGTACAGCAGCGAGGCCACGGAAGGCTCCTAAAGGCACATCGCCCTCGATCCTAATCGGATCGGTTCCCTTGATCCAGTAAGTCCCGGTAAGAAACCGCGTACACATTCAAACGCTCCCAGAGCTGCTCGGCGCGGCAGACCTCGTCGACATCAAAGCTGAGGATGAATCGCATCGTGTGTCCGGACGGATCGAGCTGTTGCCTGCCGACGGCGCGTGTCCCGTAGATCCCCAGATCGGACACGACTTCGGGTTCGGTCGCCAAGGCCGATTCACGGACCACGCGCAGCGCGATGCCGTGTCGGCACTGCTCGTCGATCCAGGCATGAATCGGGTCCACCGGGAACAGGGTGTCCTCCCGCCACAAGTGGTCGGCCAGGATCACGGTCCGTTCGACGATCAGCGTTCCCGCCGCCTGCAGCTCCAGGTTCAAGCGGGTGCTCAATTGGCCTGGACCGTCTTGCCAGTAGTGAGGCGTTTCGACATGGGCCACCGAGCGGTACTGGTACAGGCCGGGGCTGCGCAACAGCTCTTCGTAGGCCAACCGCCAACTTTCGGTCGTCATGAACTCGATGCGTCCTTCCCCCAGCATGCAGAGTCCCTCCGCCAGCTCCTCCAACTGTTCCAGGGCGGACTGGCGGTAGATTGGATCACGTCGCTCGGAAATCGCCAGCAATGACTGGGCAAGTTCCCTGTGCAAGTCGGAGATCTCGTCATCACGGGCCAGCGACAACAGCAGCTGCACCGTCTCGCCCTGCCCGTCACTACGATCGGTCCGCCGCAGCAACTCGATGGCGACCCCCAGCAGGACGCATGCCAGCAGACCGACCACCACATTCAACCATGCGGGCGGAGCGAACCACGCGAAGATGAGGACGAGGATCGCCGCCCCGATCGAGACGGCCAGCGGCCGCTCAGCGACGAATGTGCGGAATGGACTCTGTAGATGCATACTCCCTTGGGGATGACGCGACTGGTGCTGGACCCGTTTTTTGCTGGAGCGGACTCGCATCACCATTGTCGGAGTGGTTCATGGAGCAAGACTCCCCAGGGTGAGAGCCCGCTCGTTCAGCAGCCGCAGCGCGCGTCGCCGTCGACCGTGGCAGACGGCCCGGCAGATCTCGGGGACATCGCTCGAATCGAGGACCGCCCAGAACGGTGCCGCCCCCGTAGGACTGGTCCACGGCAGTGCGGAATTTGCCTCTTCGAGGCGCAGCGAGCGAAGGCCGCTCTGATCATAGGTTCCCACGAAAGACTGCAGCATCCTCCCTCCGTAGCATGGCGCGGGGCTGTCAGTAAAGCACTCGCCCTGTGTCTCAGTACAACAGCACGTCGTTGTCGATGCGCAGTCGGATCTCGGCCAGCATCTGCAATGCGGCTTGTTCGAGTGTGTGGTAGTTCTGTTCTTTGCTGTCGGGTGTGGCGGCCAACGTCCAACCGGACTCCGTGGGAAAGGTGAGCTTCGTGATCCGCGTTCTTGCGCTGGCTTTTCCCTTACGCTGACGAACGGCCCTTGACGCTTGTTTCTGGGTCAATGCACCGGACGCGGCCTGGGCCGCCAATTGGCGCTGCGTGCTCTCATTCCCGAGCTTGGTCAGCTCATAGGCGGACGAGCGTGGCACAGTGCCCGCTTCGATCTGTTGCTGAACCTCCCGGGGCAGGTCGAGTAGAGCCAGCGCCCGGCTGACTTTTGATCGGCTGACACGCAGGGCCTGGGCCACTTGCTTGCCGTTCCAGGCCTGGAGTTCCATCAAAGCCGCGTATCCGCGGGCCTCTTCCATTGGGGAGAGGTCTTGCCGGAGCAAGTTCTCGACCAGTTGTTGTTCGAGAACCTCCGTTGGTGTGAGCTCGCCGTCGTGAAAGTGACACTCGATCTGTTTCAAGCCGGCAGCCAGCGTGGCCCGCCAACGCCGTTCCCCGGTCACAATGACCCACTGCTCCAGATCCTCATCCCAACGGACACGGATCGGATGGAGCTGGCCCGCGGCCCGGATGCCGGCCGCCAACCGCCGAATCTCCTCATCGTTGAACTGATTTCGCGGCTGATGCGGGTCGGGAATGATGCGGTCGACATCCAGCTTGCCGAACTTCCGCAGCGGAATCCGGCCGACGTCCTGGGGGGCAGCCACCGGACTGAATTGGAGATACGTCTCCATGGGGCGCATGCCGATCGATTCGTCGACGTGCGCGGCAATCTGTTTCAATGCGGTGCGTGTGCTGGCCATGCTGTGGGTGCGTCGCTTCGTCCGTTGTGTATGCATTACGTGAGCAGAGCCGCCTCCGATCCCTTGCCACGTCGATCATCCAACTCGTGGGGGCATGACGCCGACTTCTGGCGTGTAGTTTGCTCCCCCACGCGATTGAGAATCTCACGGCCCAACCGACGAGTCAAATCGGCGGCCGACGAGCGGGGGCTGTAAAGTTCGACCGGACGGCGACCGCTCACCGCCACCTTGAAGGCGGACGCTTCGGGAATCACGGTTTCCAGCACCATCCGACCGTACAATCGGCGGAGTGACTGCTGGAAGTGCCGATGGATCAGCAAGCGACCGTCACAACGGGTCACCAGGTGTCCCAGGCG
>JAJDEI010000079.1 GCA_029259845.1 Planctomycetaceae bacterium
TCGCACCAGCTTCCGCGCCGCCGCTTTCCCGACAGAAACCAGCGAATTCAATTCCTGACGTTCCTCCGCTGTCAACGTGACGCAATACCGCTTCGTCAGGGCACCCTCCGTGGCGATTAAAAAACGCTCTTCCCGAGCAACCGCCCCAAGAATACCATCCATCAAAGCATGACTGACAGAGCACTAGGTCGTGTTGACATTCAAGAATGGGTCGCACGGGTTGTCCCAACCCGTGCCGCCCCGCGACAAGAAGCCTTTGCGTCAATCGTCCGGTGAAGGACAAGCTTCCTGCCGCTGCGCGGCACCGGTTGGGACAACCGGTGCTACCCGAAATCCCCTGCAAAACGGGCCGTTTGATTGTCAGGACAACCGCATCGTTCGGACTAATCCGCAAGCGGAGGTGATGAGACTGAGAGTCTTGCGAGCCGAACACTCGTCGATTCGCGGTGACCCGCCGCGTCGTTTGGCCAACAGGATCGTTCTACCAACTCGATTCGAGCGGCAACCGTTCCGTCAGCGCGGCGACGCCGACACGGTTCTCGGCGGTCGGGATCGTGACAACCGCGCAGGTCTCCTCGGTTTCCCACAGCGCGACGCAAATCGCCTCCACGCCGTACGAAGACAACAACTGAGGGCAGACGGTTTCGAGCAGATACCGGGCCATGTTCTCGGCGGTTGGGTTGTCTGGCAGAAGAAAATACTTCGTCGGCTCGACACTGCGGATCGCCGCGATGCCGTTCGCGTCATCGCGGCTGAGGACGAAGCCGTGGTCCCAATGTTCGTCAATCCAACCTTTGAGCAACGCCTTCAACTCGGCGAAGTCGATCACGCGGCCCACTTCATCGACCTGCGCGGGCCCCTCGTCGTCGGCCGTCACATGGAAGTCGGCGACGTAGTTGTGTCCGTGGAAGTTGGCGCACTTCCCCTCATGGCCGAGCAACCGATGCCCCGCGTTAAACCGAATCCGTCGCATGACGGTGACGTTCATTTCTTGTGGCTCCCTTGACATGGTCTCCCACCATTCTAGGAAGTTCCCGGCAGTTTGCACGTCGGCTTTGTGAGACGATATGCTGAGGGGGCATCCGCTCATGTCCGGGTGGCTGGGGCGCTGTTGAGGCGACGGAAACGCGTCGCCGACCGAACTCTGGGGCCGTGACGCGGTGCGTTCACTGTCCACAGCCCCAGAGTTCCGCGCGGCCTGGCAATCATCGATTTCAGATCGCCCCAGCCACCCGGAAATGAGCGAGAACCAGCATCGCACGGACACACCCTTGTGCTAACGCCGCCGATTCGGTGCATGAGTGACCAGTTCGAGTGGGAATCAGCGGGGAGGAACGATCTGTGACGCTCGCCGAGGCACAGCAGCGGGTAGACGCCTGGATTCAGGAGGTGGGCGTTCGCTATTTTTCCGAACTCACCAATCTGGCCCAATTGGCGGAGGAAGTGGGCGAAGTCGCCCGTGTGATCTCCCGGCAGTACGGCGAGCAGAGCGACAAGGCGAGCGACCGCAACATCGAGTTGGGCGAGGAACTGGCGGACGTGCTGTTCGTCGTGATCTGTCTCGCCAACCAGACCGGCATCGACCTGACGGACGCTTTCGAGCGATCGCTCCAGAAGAAAACAACTCGTGATCGTGAGCGCCACCAGCAGAATCCCAAGCTCACCGGCGACACGTCCGATCACGACGTCCCAACGTCCGGCGATCAACCATCCACCGCCGATTAGGTCGTGTTGACATTACAAACGTTCCATTTTCAGGGGGAATCGGGGTAGCACCGGTTGTCCCAACCGGTGCCGCGCAGCGGCAGGAAGCATGTCCTTCACCGGACGGTTCACGCAAAGGCTTCTTGTCGTGGGACGACACGGGTTGAGGCAACCCGTGCTACCCATTTGAATGTCAAAACGACCTAGCGGCGCCCGTTAGGAAGCGCTCGCGAACGGATCACTTTCCTGGCATGACCACATGGGCTGCCGTCCGACTTGTGGGACTGCTACGATGCCGCATCGTGCAGAAAGCCCGGTTCACCATTTCCCTCGACCCCAGGAAAGTTGCCCGATGGATGCTGCAGCGCTGGCTGACAGCCGGCTAATGAAGGCCGTGCGGCGCGAACCGACCGACACCACGCCCGTGTGGATCATGCGTCAGGCGGGCCGTTTTCTGCCGGAATACATGGCGGTCCGCAGCCAGGTCTCCTCGGTGCTCGAACTGTGCCGGGCTCCCGAACTGGCGGCCGAGGTGACCCTCAGCGCCCAGCAGGTCCTCGGAGTCGATGCGGCCATTCTGTTCGCCGACCTGCCCCCGCTGCTGATCCCCATGGGCTTCGACCTGACCTACGAACCGGGCCCGACGATTCACAACCCCCTGCGACTGGGCGACGATCTGGAGCGGGTGCGGGCCATCGCATCCGCGGCCGAGATGGGCGAAGTCATGGAGACGGCGCGGCTCGTGCGGGCCGGGCTGCCGGATGACATCCCCCTGATTGGCTTCGCCGGCGCGCCGTTCACACTCGCCTCCTATGCCGTCGAAGGGGGCGGGTCGCGGGACTTCCGGCATACCAAGACGTTGATGTACGCCGACCCGTCCGCCTGGGACGCCTTCTTAGAGCGGATCGTGGAGAGTCTGATCGTGTACCTTCGCGGACAGATCGCGGCGGGGTGCCAGCTCGTGCAACTGTTCGACAGTTGGGGCGGATGCCTGTCCCCGTCCGACTACCGGCGTTACGTGTTGCCCTCCACCCAAGCAGTTATCCGGGCGATCGAGGCCGAAGTCCCGGTAATTCACTTCCTCACAGGCAACCCCGCGCTGCTGCCCCTGATGCGGGAGGCGGGCGGACAGGTGATCGGGCTCGACTGGCGCGTCGGCCTGAAGGAAGGATGGCAGACCGTCGGCCATGACGTCGCCGTGCAGGGGAATCTCGATCCGGTCTCCCTGTTCGCCGACCTCAACACGTTACGAGCACGAACACAAGACGTGCTCAACGCCGCCGAGGGACGCCCCGGACACATCTTCAACCTGGGGCACGGCGTGATGCCCGGCATGAACCCGGACAACGTCAAAGCGCTCGTCGAGATGGTCCACGAGATGGGGCAGCGATAAGCCGACGGGCGACAACCATCGCCCTGCTTGAAGCAACCCTCCGAATCTTATCGCCAATCGCGACCAGCCAATCGCCAGATCACGTTTCGTTGAGGATCGCCCGACGGCGACGACGGCGGCGCGTCGCGTGGGCCCAGCGGTCGCCGGATTCGGCTTCGAGGAAGAACGATCCGGCCAGAATGCGGTAGAACAGCAACAGGAGGAACGCCCCCCCGGTCGCTGCGCAGAACCCGATGACACTGATCGGCTCGACCTTCGCTCCCTCACGGAAGTACATCACCGTCCCGCAGCCGATCACGCAGCCGACGATGCCCATCAACATCGTGCCAATGGCTCCGCCGGGATCACGCCCCGGCATGAGCGCCTTGGCGGTCAGCCCGACGATCGTGCCGAAGCCGACCCACATCAGGAACTCGTTGACGGCCGCTCGCACCGCCTCCATGAACTGGGCGTCCATTCCATTCTCCCTCGACTCACCACGGGCGTCTCGGCAATACCAATAACCGGCCAGTCTTCCCACGTCGGCAAAGTTCACTCAGCCGCAGCACGCCTTTTCAACGGGCCTGTTATACGGCTTATCGCCCGTTTGACCCTCAGACTTGGAACGGGAGCGTACAACTGATCAGAACCGCCCGATCGTCAAACTCGACCTCGCCTGTCTGGTTCACGGATCGCAAGAGCGAATGGTCCGATCCTCTCAACAACCGCCACCGACCGACAAGACAAAGTGCACCTCGCTGTCCGGACCGACCGTTTCCTTCACGCCGAGATCGCTGATCCGAGAGTCCACCGCGACGGACAAGCCCGGCTTGAGGCGATCGCCCTCGCAGAGACGCGTCTTGATGCCGGGAAACCGTTCGTCGAGCCGATCGATGACCTCACGCACCGTGTCACCCGCGACTTCGACGGACCTCTGACCGCCAGTGTGTCGCCGCAGAGAGGGGGGGATAAAAATGTGTGGCATCGGTTCGGCAAGACCTGTTCCCAAATACCCGTGGCTGTGCAACGTTCGCTTGCGGATGAGCACCACCATTGAGGCCACAGCCACACCTTCCAGCCGCACACAAGGTGACCGGTGCCCCAATCTTCTAACGATTCCTCAGGCCATAATTTCTCGAAGGATGTGGGACGGTTCGACCCCGGTCAGCCGCATGTCGAGCCCTTGATAGGGGACGCTGAACCGCTTGTGGTCGATGCCCAGCAGGTGCAGCATCGTGGCGTGCAGGTCGCGGACGTGCACGACGTTGTCCACGGCGTTGTAGCCGAGGTCGTCTGTCGCACCGTGGGTTACGCCCCCTTTGAGGCCTCCGCCGGCCATCCACATCGAGAAACCTTTGATGTGGTGATCGCGGCCCGCCCCGCCTTTCCCCTGAAACATGGGCGTGCGTCCGAACTCGCCCCCCCAGATGATGAGCGTGTCCTCCAGCATGCCGCGCTGCTTGAGATCGGTGAGCAGGGCCCAGGTCGGTTTGTCGGTCAGTTCACTACAGATGTTCATGTAGCGCACGAGATCGCCGTGATGGTCCCAGCCGCGATGGTACAGATGGATAAAGCGCACCCCCCGCTCGGCCAATCGGCGGGCCAGCAGGCAGTTGGAGGCAAAGGATCCGTCGCCCGGAGTGGCGCCGTACATGTCGAGAATGTGCTTGGGTTCGTCGGAGACATCCACCAACTCCGGCACGGACGTCTGCATGCGGAAAGCCATTTCGTACGCGGCGATCCGGGTGGCGATCTCCGGATTGTCGACTCGGGCGTTGCGATGCTCGTTCAGTTGCTTAATCGTATCGACGAGGCGTCGTTGCTGGGGCATGGTCACTCCGGGCGGATTGGCGACGTAGTGCACCGGGTCACCACTCGCGTTGAACTCGACCCCCTGAAACCGGCTGGGCAGGAACCCCGGTCCCCATTGTCGCGACGCAATCGGCTGGGGATTGCGGCCGCCGATACTGGTCATGACCACGAATCCCGGCAACTCCTTGGTCTCGCTGCCGAGCCCATAGTTGATCCACGAACCCATCGACGGACGGCCGCTGAGGGCCGTGCCGGTGTTCATAAACGTATGGGCCGGATCGTGATTGATCTGCTCGGTGACCATCGAACGGATGATGCAGATGTCGTCGGCCAGTTTCTGATGCCAGGGGAGAAAGTCGCTGATCTCCTGACCGCTTTGCCCATACTTGCCGAACTTGGTGAGCGGCCCCTGACACTTCAATTCCTTCCCCTGCAATTGGGCGATCGGTTGTCCCTGGGTGAAGGAATCGGGCATCGGCTGACCGTCCATCTCGGCCAACACCGGCTTGTAATCGAACGTTTCCAGATGCGACGGCCCCCCGGCCATGCAGAGGAAAATCACCCGTTTGACCTTCGGCGGGAAATGGGGAAAACCGGTCAGCCCGCCGGTCCCCGAGCCAGACGGGAGAGCCCCTGCCGCCCGTTCATCGTGAAGCAGCGACGACAACGCCAGTGATCCCAATCCGAGACCGGTGCGGAACAGGAATGTGCGACGGTTCAGACAAGTGGCGAGAGGGTGCATGTCTCAATTCAATTCCGCGTGATCGTTTCGTTGAGGTTGAGCACGGCGCGGGCGACAGTCGTCCACGCGGCCAGTTCGGCGGCGCCTTTCGTGGCAGCATCTTCGGCACGCTTCTTGTCACCCACGTTGACAAGCCGCTGCCCCGCCTCCGGATGCTCCTGAAACTGCCCGCGGCTCTCCACGAGCAGATCCTGAAGCAGTTGTCGTTCGGTGTCGTCCGGTGTTCGCGACAGCGCGCGGCGGAACAGGAAGTCCAGACGCGCATCAACCGTCTCGACTCCCTCGGCGAGGACGTGTTCTGCAAGAACCCGCGCCGCTTCGACAAAGGTCGGATCGTTCAGCAACACCAGAGCCGCCAGCGGCGTGTTCGACCGCGGACGTTGGGCCGTACATTCCTCGCGGCTGGGGGCGTCGAACGCCTTGAGCATCGGATGCAGAAACTGACGCTGCCAGTGCACATACACCCCTCGCCTCCATTCGCGCTTGTCGGTGTCATGCACGTACTTCCGTTTGGGAAAATTCAGATGCCGGTAGTAGCCCGCCGGTTGATAAGGCCGAATACTCTCCCCTCCGTAATCGGTCACGAGCAATCCACTGACCGCCAGGGCGGTGTCCCGCACGAATTCCGCCGGCAGCCGAAACCGCGACTGCCGCGCATAGAGACGATTCAACGGGTCCCGAGCCCGAAGCTCCGGTGACTCCCCCGACGCCTGCCGATACGTGTGGCTCATCACGATCTGCTTGAGCATGTGCTTGATATCCCAACCGCTCTCGACGAACTCGACCGCCAAATTGTCCAGCAGTTCCGGATGAACGGGCGGTTCGCCCTGTCCGCCAAAGTCGTCCAGGTCGCCGGCCAGGCCGGTGCCGAAACAGAGATACCAGAGCCGGTTGACCATCACCCGTGCAGTCAGCAGCCCGGCTCCGCGTTCGGGTGACGTCAGCCAGTTCGCCAGATCGAGCCGCGTGGCCCGCTTGCCGTCGGTCTCGATCTCCCCCAGAAACTCAGGAATGGCCGGCTGCATGATCGGGCCGCTCTCATTGAGCCAGTCGCCGCGCGGCAGCAGGCGGATCGTGCGGGGTGTCTCCAGCGCGACGGTGATCATCGACCGCCGCACGGTCTTGCGGACCGCTTGCTGTTGCTTCTTCAGTTCGGCGAGCTGTGCTTCGAGCGGCTTCCGGGCGTCCTCTGCCTCGGTCTTGCTGAGCTGTGCCTCGATTTCGCTGATTTGTGAAGCCAGTTCTTTCAATCGGCTTGCCTGCTCCGGTGTCGGCAGTGCAAGTTCCGGTTCGCGCTTGGTGGGCAGACTGTTGTCGCCGGAGGTGAAATGCCGCGCCTCATCGATGTCCGCGAAGAACGCCTGCATCGAATAGAAGTCCTTCATCGTCAGCGGGTCGTATTTGTGATCGTGACACTGGCAGCAGCCCATCGTGGCCCCCATCCAGACAGCCGACAGGTTCCGCACTCGGTCCGCCGCATAGATCGCCAGATACTCCTTCGGCTGCACGCCCCCTTCGTGGGACGTTTGCAGCAGCCGATTGTAACCGGTTGCGATTTTCTGATCGGTCGTCGATTCCGGGAGGAGATCGCCCGCCAACTGTTCCCGTGTGAACTGGTCGAACGGCAGGTTGTTGTTAAACGCGTTGATGACGTAATCGCGATACGGCGAGATGCTCTGATCCTGATCGCCGTGATAGCCGACCGTGTCGGCGTACCGCACGAGATCGAGCCAGTAGACGGCCATCCGCTCGCCATAGTGGGGCGATTCGAGCAGCCGGTCGACGAGCCGCTCGTAAGCTCGCGGATCATCGCTCTCCACGAACGCGTCGACCTCTTCCGGAGTCGGCGGCAGTCCGATCAAGTCAAAGCTCAGCCGCCGAATCAGCGTCACGCGGTCCGCATCCGGTGCGGGGGACAAGCCCTCCTGCGTGAGACGATTGAGGATAGAATTGTCGATCCAATGCGACGGCCATGCCGTGTCCTCAACGGACGGCACGTCCTGCCGTCGCGGGTTCACGTAGGCCCAGAACGGCTGATACACGGCTCCTGCGGCGATCCACTGCTTGATGAGTTCCCGTTCCTGCGGCGAGAGACTTTTCCCCGATTCGTCCGGCGGCATCTTCAGGTCCGGGTCCTCGCTGAAAATGCGGATGATCACCTCGCTCTCTGCCGGGTTCCCCGCGACGATGGCCGACGCCTTGGCGGATTCCTCGACGTCGAGTCGCAGCTCGGCCTCGCGATCGTTCGCATTCGGACCATGACAGGCGAAACAGCGATCGGACAGAATCGGGCGGATATCGCGATTGAACTCAATCTGGCCCGCAGACGAAAACGGGCCGGTCAGTACGGCCACAAGCAAGACTGAGGCGACACCCCAGACGCATTGGCGGAACCTCATGAGTCTCGGAGATTCAAACAGTTGCGACATGTGAACAAGGTTGAAGTCGGACATGAACGATCAGGAAGGCGGACAACCACGAGGAAACCATTGGCTGGCGAGAACATCGTACCACGTCGCAATCGCCACGGAAAATAGGCGGCACATGTCGCGGTCAACACGCCGGCAGTTGCCGCGTCCGTTCCGTGATTCACTCAGATTTCGTCTGTGCCACCAACTTCGCAGTGCAGGCTCAACGTCGATGATCCACGCGTCGTGTGGTCGGTTTAGGATATCGTGTCACGCCCGGTCAGGTCTCTCCGGACCCTTCTCCGGGTGGATCTGGCGCCGGGTTGCGAAGCAGTCGGATGATTCACAGGGCGAGGCGCTCCTTGATCTCCCGATGTCGCGGCACCGCTTGCGAGACGCCGGTATTGGGATTGCGGTACCAGTCGTGCTTCCCACCGTGCCAGACCAACTCGCTACCGACGCTCTCAATCATGCGTATCAAATCGATCCGCTTCATGAGATGACCAGATCGCCGACTTTTCGCACTCCGGGAATCTGGCCGCTCGTGACGTCCTTGTACAGGTCCCGCAAATGGTCCAGCAGGTCATCGAGCGTCGCGCCCTGCGTCCAATAATCGGGATAGTCCTGCAGGTAACCCAAGTAGGCCCCGTCCTCCTCCCAGTAAACGTACTTGATCGTGCGCAACATTGCTCACTCCTATGAACTCGCAAGTATATCAGATGCGCGCTCCGTACCACAGTCGTCGTCAGCGCTCAGCTACGGGAAACTATTGTCTCCCTTCATTGGCCGTCGGCGATCGGTAGACGCGCAAGAGCTCAGTCGGCGAGAAGACGTCCTCGAAACTCTCTTGGGCCGTGGGCTGCTAAGACAGATCGATTCCGTTGCGAGAACCGCACCTCCAAACCAGATTCTGAGCGGCCAGTTGCTCGCGAAGAAGCGCTGCAATGGGGTGGGCTCACCATATCGCCGATTGGAACCAGCCATTTGAGGTCGCATTGACAACTACCCCATCAGCTCCGGCAGCGGGCGGTGGTCGCCGACGAGATACTGCGGGCGACCGGCGAGGTCGGTGAATTGCGTCTTGGCGACGTCGACTCCCAGCCGCTCGTAGAGTGTGGCGAACACGTCCCGGAAATGGATCGGACGAGTCAGCGGTTCCTCGCCCCAGCGGGTGGTCGAGCCGAGGACCTGCCCGCACGTCATCCCTCCGCCCGCCAGCAGCGCATTGCCCACTTTGGGCCAGTGGTCGCGGCCCGCGTTGGCGTTGATCTTCGGCGTGCGGCCGAACTCGCCCCACACCACCACCGCGATGTCGTCCAGCAGTCCCCGCTCGTCGAGGTCCCGGATCAACGCGGACAGCCCGAGGTCAAACAGCGGCAAGGCTCCACGGGCTTCGGCGAACGCGTCTTTGTGCCAGTCCCAATTGTAGTCCCCCTGCAGCATGCGGCCGAAAGGCCAGCGGCTGAAGGCCAACGTCACACAGCGGGCTCCCGCCTCGATAACCCGCCGGGCCAGCAGAAACTGGTCCAGCAGCGTCTTCCCGTCGCGCTCGTCGGGGTACGCGCGGTCCAGCCCGTAACGGCCACGAATGGGCCCCTCTTCCCGGCTGAGGTCGAGCGCCTCCGCCAGTCGCGAAGAGGTGAGCACTTCCAACGCCTGCCGTTGAAACTCATCCATCCCGTCGGTGAATCCGCCTCGGTCGACCTGTCGCCGGAAGCGGTCGAAGCTCGTGAGCAACGCCTGGCGGTCGCCCAGTCGCTGCAGGCTCACGTCGTTGAGCATGATGTTCCGACGGTCGACCGCATCGACCTCGAACCCGGCATGGGCGGTCCCCAGATAACCCGGTTGCCCCGGCGGCGTGCGCAGGATGAACCGGGCGTCCGGGTCCATCGGGCACAGGTCGATCGACGGCGGGATGCCAGGCGCCCGCGGACCGAGTTGCCGCGAGAGCACCGCCCCGATCGTGGGCCAATCGCCCGGCGGGTATCCGGGGACGATCGGCGAAGACGCCATCGGCGGATGCGACTCCCAGCCGGTTGTGCACCAATGCGTGTTGTGATCGTCGCGAAAACCGAACAGCGAGCGGATCAGCGTGAGCTTGTCCGTCATCCCCGCCAGCCGGGGCATCAGCTCGCAGATATCGATCCCCGGCACGTTGGTGGCGATCGGCCGAAACTCGCCGCGGATCTCAGCGGGTGCGTCCGGTTTGAGGTCGAACATATCCAGGTGCGAAGGCCCACCGGGCAACAGCACCATGATGACGCCTTGAGCCCGCCGCTTCGCACCAACGGATCCGGCCGACGGTGAAGGATCGCCTGCGGCGGCTTCTGCCTCGGCTTGCAAGAGTTGCGGCAGCGCGAGCCCGCCCAATCCAAGACCGCCAATCCGCAGCCAACTCCGGCGCGACATACCGTCACAATAGCGCGAGCGTGGTCCGGAAATGGTCAGCATGGCTGTTGCCTGATCCTGCGGAGAGGCGCATCACACAACCACAATGTACCGCATTCGCCGGGGGGTCACAACAACTTCGGCCCCACGAGACAAGCATGCCGGCCGATTGGTTTCGGAATCGGGTCGTGGTAGATTGCAGCGAGACCTCCGGCCAATGAGTGAGCATCCACTCGCGAATCAGAGAGTCGCCTTGGGAAGTGACGCCAATGCCAATGAACCGCCCCTTGCTGATGAGCCAGTTTGTGATGAAGCCGTTCCTCGCCTTGGCGGCATGCCTGAGCCTGCCGCTGTCGGCGAACTGTACGGTTGCCGACGATGTCCCGCAGAAAGGTCTTCGACCATCGGTCGTCGCGATGGAGAACCAACGACCGGGCAGCACCGATTGGCAGTTGACCCGCGTGCGTCCCGATAGCGGCGGTTTTCGCTCGGTGCTGATTGAAGGGTATTGTTCGCGTCAAAGTGTCGCGGCCGGCGAGAGCCTCGACATCATGGTCTCGACGAATCCGGCGTCGCAGTTTGAAATCGAAGTCTTCCGAATGGGCTACTACGGCGGCCGTGGTGCGCGGCTCATGACCCGGTTGGGGCCGTTTGAA
This sequence comes from Planctomycetaceae bacterium, assembly GCA_029259845.1. Lineage (GTDB taxonomy): Bacteria > Planctomycetota > Planctomycetia > Planctomycetales > Planctomycetaceae > JAHBXU01. The sequence continues at coordinate 11,083 of JAJDEI010000079.1, forward strand.
GGGAAGAAACAGCCTGATCCCGCGATCGGGAAGAAGAATCTGCATGAATGCCACTGGGAGGCAACAACCCGCTTGGCCATCCCCGCTGACTGGCTGAGCGGCGTTTACCTCGGACGGCTGACGACGCTTCCGGAGCGCAATGATCTTCCCTATTGGCAAAGCTACGTGATCTTCATCGTTCGCGATGACCGGCCGGCCGACGTCCTGTTTCAATGTTCGGACAACACTTGGCAGGCGTACAACCGCTGGCCGAATAACGACTCGATCTATACGCATCCCAAAGGCGTGCAGGGTCCGTGGGCGGATGTCAGTTTCGACCGGCCTTACGGCCGCGAGTCCCAGTTCACCGGCGTCGTCAACGATCCGCTCACCATGGGATCGGGCGAGTTCCTCCCGTTCGAGTTCCCGCTCGCCTTCTGGCTGGAGAAGCAAGGCTACGACGTGTCGTATTGCACGAACTCCGACATGCTCACACCCGAACGGGGTTTGAAGTGCAAGGTCTTTATGAGCGTCGGACATGATGAATATTGGGACATCCGACAGTTTCGCAGCGTCGAGCAGATGCGTGACGCCGGTCTGAATCTCATGTTTCTCTCCGGCAACGCGGTCTGCTGGGTGACACCGTTTCGCGCAAGTTCCGACGGACGCCCCAACCGCATCATTTTCCGGGGCGGTCCCTACGGTGCCCAAAACGACTACGCACTCCTGCGAGAACGCTTGCACGGGCCGTTTCCCGAACACGGCCCCGACGAAGGGCTGCTGATGGGGGCCCGCAATGTCGAACCGGTCAACGGGGGCGGCGACTGGATCGTCACGCAGCCGGAACATTGGATGTTCGCCCATACGGGGATGAAGCAGGGCGATCGCATTCCCGGACTCATCGGCTGGGAATATCACGGTGCCCCCGCCGATATTCCCGGACTGGAAATCGTCGCTCGTGGCACCGCCTTTCAGGGAGGCGATGTACCGCAGGAATGGACGGCGACCATTTACCCGGGCCCCCAAGAGAATTGGGTCTTCAATGCGGCGACCATTTTTTGGGCCCAGGGGCTGAGTTCGCCTCCGGGCCACACGCTCCCCTGGTCACACTGGAGCCGCCCCCACGGACCGGATGCCCGCGTCCAACGCATCACGGCCAATTTGCTGGAACGCATGATTCAAGGAAAGCAGCCGTGACGCATCACGCGAAGTGAGCCGGCGGCAGCGCATGGCCCGCCGCGAAGTTGGCGAGGTCTCTTTCGGTCGACGGTCGATCAGTTCTTGTCTGTGGAATCGTTCGTGTCCGCGGCGGGCGGACGGGGGAACGTCTTGCGGTGGGCCTGGTAGACGCGGCGGAGCTCTTTGATCGGGGAGGTGTGATCGTCGACACGGAGGTCGCGGTAGCGGTCGTTTTGGCCGGCGTAGCCCCAGCCTTCGCGGACGATGAGCAGCGCGGCGGACTGCATGCCGCGGCGGTCGCCGCCGGCGGCTTGTCCTGCATCGAGGGCGGCCAGTAGCCGCACGGCGAGCACGCCTTCGGTCTGCTCAAAGGCCTTTCCCATCTCCTCCACAACCGCCGGTCCAGCGAGAATGTTTCCCTGGACCGTATAGTTCTCTCCTGTTTTCGAGCCGGCCCAATCGAGGCAATTGTCGCCGGTGAAGGTGGCGGCCCGCCCTTGCGCATCGATCACGCCGAGTTGCCGCGCTGCGCGGTCATCATCGGCTGCGGTCAACAGTTGCACGACTTCGTCCGGAGTCTTTCCGGATGCGAGCAACGCGAGGCCATCGGGACCGTAGCGGGTGTTGGCGTAGGACTGGGTGGCGATTGCGCCCACTCCGGCCTTCGCAAACGGCACGATCGCCCCGACACAGGGAATCCGCGACTGAACGGCGACCCCTAACTCGCCCGTGTCCGGGTCGAAGGCCACGATGGAAAACGTGGCGACGGTTGGCGCGTGATGATCGTCTGGCGCGGGAGGCAACGCATCGCCGCCAGCGAATCCGCTCGTCACGATGGCCGATCCGCAGAGCCAGCCAAGGAGAAGCCGCCAGCGTTTCCTGGGCGATTGAGCAAACTGGCAGCTCGCTGCACGGGGCGGACGCGTTTGAGATTGACGGGCCATGACTGTCCTGTCCGGCTTTGATGAAGGGGCTTGGAGTCAAGCGCTCGCTTGTTTCTTGCAGCCTAGCAGCCCGCTGAACAACAGTCAGCAGTGTGCGTGGACGTTGGTCACGTTGGTCGGTGTGAATCCCCGAACGACGCCCCGCCTTGATCGCGCGATCCGAACGCACCATCATTCAGCGCCACGCACCCGACGGCACTGTGAGGGAAACCAGGACGCGGGAAACCAGGACATTTTCCGGCATCGGCACGGCTGGCATAGCCCACTCGACTTGGCTAAGAAGTCGATTCGGCGGGGTGGCGTGGGCGTGCCGCCGACGGATGGATTCGCGAGTCGATGAGCACTTCCGACGGGACAGCGAACGGGGTCACCACGTTCCGGTACTCCGTCTCCCAACGGTCCGAACTGATGAACTGGTCCAGGCGAAGGGGCCGACACCCTCCCACCACGGTCGGCCGCAGGCGATACAGCAGACCCCACAGGGCGGACACCACTCGCGAGGGAAACGTTGTTCCGTTCGTCAGGCTCACCAGGCAGAGTTTGCCTCCCGGTGCGAGCACGCGTTCGGCCTCCTGCAGGAACTCGGCAATCTGGGCCTCCGACAGAAGATCCAGCACGTAGGTGCAGAGGATTCGGTCCACGGAATCCGCGGACAGAGGAAAGCGCAGCGTGCCGTCGGAGAGAGTCGCTCGCGCGCGGTCCGCGAAAGGAGCCAGCCGCTCCGTCGCGAGAGCAACCATCGTGGAGCTCACATCGCAGCCGAGATAGGTTGCCGAATCGCGGAGATGCCCCGCCAGTAATCGAGCAGCAAAGCGTCCTGATCCACAGCCAAATTCAAAGACGGCCTGCGCCTTCGCTAAGCTGGCGTGACGAATGAGATCATCCAGGGCCGGGTCTTCATAGAAGCCCTGCGCGTCCTGCTTCTCGCCGAATCGATCGTAGAATCGCCGCGATTCCTGGGGCGTCAACACCATTCGATCACTCCATAACATTCTTGCCGGCACACGGCGACGCATCAATCCGGTCCCGCCGGCGTGTGGCAGGGGGCATGGCCGCCCCCTAATCCCGCCCAAGCATGCCACCCCGCCACCAACTTGATCAACGGCCACGCACGCTACCCAGCTTCCCATGCACGTGGATCGGATCGATCTCACTCTTCAACGAATTCGACATCGCAATCCGGACATGTCTCTTGGAAAAGCCGAATCCCGGATTTCGTTGCCCATCCACCTCCAATTGCCAAGGTTTTGAGATTCTCTATGGATGCCAAGTATTGAAACGCTTCGTCAGTAAGCAGTTCTCCGCGCCATTCTTCGTAGTACCGTTTCAGGTTTTCAAGTCTCGGCATGTCCCGAAGAACGGCCAGCCCATTATTGGTTACATTTGTATTCGTCAATTGGATACATGTGAGCGATTGGTGGCCTTTTAGCTTCCTCAGTCCGGCATCGCCGATTCCCGGACGACCACCGTGGATTACGAGCGTTTCAAGGTTTGACATTGTTGCGACGTGTTGCATCCCAGCATCGCTGATGTCCGTCAGTTCAAGTTCCAGCTTTGTTATCCCGTCGCGCGGGTATGCCGCAGACAGAAGTTCGTCAGTATCCACCGTATTGTAGAGGTGGAGACTCGCTGCGTTTCCGGATGCGATTTCATTTAGCTGCCGGCGAAGGCTGCCCTACGAGCGGGCAACTACCGACGCACGGTATTTCCACACTTGCCAGCCAATCATGACCGAAATGCCAGCAAATAGAGCTATCGCAACGAGTACCCATTGGTGCCAAGCGCCGACTAAACTCCGCTCGTGTGTCATGAAGCAACGGTCCTACGATCGGCTTTGCCACTCATCCTCAGTAAGTAGGGTGCGTGGTCGTTGGTCACGTTGGTGCGTTCGGTCGGTGTGAATCCCCGAACGTCGACCCGCATTGATCGCGCGACCCAAACGCACCGTCATTCCGCGCCGACGCACCCTACAGCTCTTTGATCTCGGTGACAGTGAATTCCGTCTTGTGGATTACCAATCCGTCGGTGAGACAGCATAATGGATGTTCTCGGCGTCCTCCAACCTTTTTCCCTCCCTCATGTGTGCTGACGACCCATGTCCCATCCCTCGTTGCGTGCCTTTCCGTTCTGTCTTGCGGCTCTGCTTTGTGTCGTGCCCGCTTTGATTGTGTCGCCGCGCTTGTTGGCGGAGGACGTGAGCTGGAAGCGGCCGTTGGCGGAGAAGGAAGCGGCGTATGAGGCGAACATCCTGCGGCGGCACAACATCCTCGGGCTGTATCCGTCGATGGTCGAGATTCCGCCGAAGGGGGCCGACGTCGACATCACCACGAGGACAGCTTTGAGCGACGTCGTGCATGCGGTGTGCTGGACGTCCAACTATCTGGCGGGAGCGTCGTATCGGTACAAGTTCCTCAAGGAGAGCGGCGCTGCGGAGGAGACGGTGCGGGCGGCTCAACAGCGGGCGGATGAGTTGTTTGAGGCGGTCTATCGGTGTCAGCGGGTGACCGGCGTGCGGGGCTTGCAGGCGCGGGGGTACTTCCTCGGGCATGGTCCGGTGTACGCGGAACGACAGCATGCCCACAAAATCGATGAGTGGCATCAGGGGCAGGCGGACGGACAGGCACTCCGCTGGCGGGGCAACCCCAGCCATCACAACTACAGCGATGCCATTCATGGGCTCGGACAATACTACGACCTGTGTGCCGAGGGAGCGCAGAAAGAACGGGCCCGCGAGGCGATCGATGCGCTGGTCAGCTATTGGGTCGACAACGACCTGACCATTCACAAGCTGGACCGTTCGCGGCGGGGCACGCCGATCCTCGGCTTCACCGACGGCAAGACGCTCAACACACGGGTGATGATGGCGATCGCCGGAGCCAAAGTGGCCCACCATGCGACCGGCAAGCAGAAGTTCCGCGACACCTACGACCGGCTGCTCGAACAGTTCGGCGTGCGCGGGATGACGAACTTTACCGCCGGCAAAGACTTCGACGACGCCGAGCACGTGTTCTGCCACCTGGAGAACCTGTTCCGCATCGAAACCGATGCGGAACTGCTCGACGCCTACGGCATCGTGGCCGATGCCCTGTGGGCCAACCATAAGAATGATGCGCACAGCCTGTTCACGTACATCTACTATTCGATTCGACCCGATGCCTTCGGCAAGGAGCAGGCGCTCGCGGAAGCGCATCGCTCACTGCAAACATGGCCGACGGATACGACTTTGCAGCCGCGGATGAATAGCCTGTTCCCCGATCGCAAGCCGCCGTTCCCGGTCTACCAGGCGCGGTGGGACAACGAATACCTCTGGAAGGGCGATCTTCTGCATCCGGACGGTTGGCTTTCCCGCATCGTCACCACGCTCGATGTGTCGGTCGAAGATTCGATGGTGATCGCGGCTGCCGATGCGAATGGTGACCTGTACCTTTCCACCGACGGGGCGGCGAGCTTCGACGGTTGGCAGCCGCTCGACAATCAGCCGGGACGAGTCCGCCAAGTGGCGTTCGGTCCCCGCAGCCGCGTGCTGGCAGCGGCGTGCGATGAAGGGTTTTTCCTCAGTGAGACGGGAGGGAACAGTTGGACAAAGCTGCCCGTCCCGGCAGACGGGGGGCGTCCGGTGCATCTGACGTTTACTGATGCGGAAGGCAAAAGTCTGTTCGCCGTCAGCACCCAGGGCGTGTATCGCAGCCGCGATTTCGGCGGGGAGTTTGTCGGCCAAAGTTGGGTCAGCCTGGCGGACGAATTGCCACAAGGGGCGACGCTCCAGTTCCACGTCGCTCAGGGCGATCCCACCCGTCTGTATGCGAAAGTGGATGACCGGTTCTTCACCCGGACACTCGATGACGAGCCGTGGACGCTCGGCGGGGAGGTCGGGCTGGGTGAGTTCTCCAAGCGGCTGTCGTTTTTCGCGGTTGATCCCACGAATCCGCTGCGTGCGTTTGCGGGGGCCGCAACGTTGCCGGGACGGTTCCCCGTGCGAACCATCGTGCAGGAGACGGCCAGCGGCGGCGAGGAATGGAGCAACGGCATGGAGACCGTCTTCCGGATGCTCTCATCGGGCAAGCTGATCGAGTATCTGGGCGGGTTCCCGTCGGGTGAAGTGAAGGCGATGGCGTTCCATCCTCGCAACCCGCAAGTCCTGTTCGCCATCGGTGAGCGAGGCGTGCTCAAGAGCAGCGACGGCGGCCGGAGTTGGCAGCCAAAGGAAGCCGGACTCGACATCCCGCAGGCGCACAGCCTGATGGTCCCGCAGCAGGGCGACGGCATCTATGTTGGCACTCCCGGCGGCCTGTACGTGTCGCGCGATGAGGGGGAGACCTGGGAGAACGCCCACCTGCTTCTGCAGTTCACCAGGAACACCCGCCGTGAGCTGGGCGGAGCCGCATTCATCGACGCCTACTGGCGGGCCCGGAATTACGGCTTCATCGACGAGGCCCTGGCGAGCCGCGCGGCGGAGTGAGCGGCGGAGTGAGCAGCAAGGGCCATCGTTTTCGTGCGAAACCGCAAGCGGTGATGAGCGAACGATCCTGCAGACAGGGGGACAGCGGCAAGGGGGGGAGCAGCGGCAGGGGGCGACAATCCGCTCCGGCACATCACGGTTCTCCCCGTCGCGAATCTCTGAATGGCCCCGAATCCCGACAGGACGATGTTGCCGTCGTGGCCGGGGAGGATAGAATTGGAGAGCGCCGAAGCCAAGACGGCCGATGTCCCGTATCCCTTCGTCTCCAATTCCCGGCAGCCGATCCGCATGGACTACGAGTTTTTCGCCATCCTGCTGCTCCTGGTGGGCTTTGTGCTGATTGTGGCGGAAGTGTTCCTGCCGTCGGGCGGGTTGATTCTGATCCTGTGTGCGATTTCGATCGGCGCTTCGCTTTGGTGTGCAACGAAAGCGTGGTACGGGACGGAGCCTTTCGCCTTTGGGGCCTATCTGGCCAGTCTGGCGATTCTGATTCCAACCGTCATCATTGGAGCGTTTCAGATTTTCCCGCGGACGTCGTTCGGTCGCAACCTGATCGCGCCACCGACACTGGACGAGGTCACTCCCCATGCCGAAGAAAGGGAGCACCTCAGCCGGTTCGTGGGCCGGGTGGGGCGGACGATTTCTCCGCTGACACCGGGCGGATTGGTGATGATCGATTCCGAGCGGTTGCACGCTTTCTCCGAAGGGGTGCTCATCGACCGGGACATGCCGGTCGAGATTATTGAGGTCCGAGGGACGCGCGTGCTGGTTCGTGAAGCGGCTGAGCCGACCGAAGAGTTGGCTCAGCCCGGATCCTCGCCCGAGGCCGAGTTGGCCGATGAGACCGACGTGGTTTCGGGGGATGAGGGGACCAGCGAACCACCGCTTGACTTCACCGTCCCGCAAGGCTAAACCGCAGGGGAGCGGAGGTCCCGAACGACGGGACTTCTGCCGCAAATCCGATGTCCGTGACTTCCTTGTTCCCGAACGAGCATGCCATGACGATGCTTCCCATTCTCGCCCAGGGGGCTGATTCCGTCAGCCCGATGGCCTTGGTCGCGGTCGCCTTCGTCTGTCTGTTTCTGCTGATCTTTTTTGCCGTGTTTCTGCGGTACGCGGGGCTGTGGATTCAGTGCAAGATGACGCGCGCGGGCGTGTCGTTTCCCAATCTGGTGATGATGACCATTCGCAAGGTGAACCCGGCTATCATCGTCCGTTGCAAGATCATGGCGACGCAGGCCGGACTGACCGGCATCTCCACGCGGGCGATGGAGGCACACTATCTGGCCGGAGGCGACATCCAGAAAGTGGTCCGCGCCCTCGTGGCCGCGCATCGCGCCAAACTGGGTCTCGACTGGCAGACCGCCCAGGCGATCGACCTCGCCGGCCGCGAAGTGCTCGACGCCGTGCGAACAAGCGTTTATCCCAAAGTGATCGACTGTCCGGACCCGAAAAAATCATCCGGCACCCTGGACGCGGTCGCCGGCGACGGGATTCAACTCAAAGCCCGCGCCCGGGTGACCGTGCGGACCAACATTCAGCAGCTCATCGGAGGGGCGACCGAGGAGACAGTGATCGCCCGCGTCGGGCAGGGGATTGTGCAGGCCATCGGCTCGACTTCGTCGTACAAGACGGTGTTGGAGAATCCCGACTCGATTTCCCAGACCGTGCTCGGCCAGGGGCTGGAGGCCCAGACGGCATTTGAGATTGTCTCCATCGACATCGCCGACATCGATGTGGGTGACAACATCGGTGCCCGCCTGCAGGCGGATCAGGCTGAAGCCGACATGCGTGTGGCACAAGCCAAAGCGGAGCAAAAACGGGCCGAGGCGGTCGCGCGGGAGCAGGAAATGGTCGCACTCACACAGAAAAACCGCGCCCAGGTCGTGCTCTCCGAAGCGGAAGTCCCCGAGGCGATCGCCGCCGCCTTCCGAGAGCGGCAACTGGGACTGATGGACTACTACGAACTCAAGAATGTTCAGGCCGACACCAAGATGCGGTCGGCCATCGCCGGTGCCGGGGACGAAGTCGCTCCCAGCGTCGAGAACCTGTCCTGAGGCCGTTTCAAGACCGGGAGCCTTGCCCTCGATCATGCATCCGCTCTTCACTTGTTCCCAAGCTCCGGCTTGGGAACACACGTCCTGCAAAGCCCTGCTTTGCCGTTCGCGAAACAGCGTTTCGCGGAAGTGCGTTCCCAAACAGAGTTTGGGAACGAGTTTTGTAACTGCAACACGCAGACCGGGAATCATTCGGCGGATGAATTTTCGGTCGGCATGATTCCAGCACCATCGGGACACACCCATGCAACCGCTCCTGGCAGCTTTCGACATCGGCTCGCTGTTCGCCATCGCGTTTCTGCTGATCTCGTTCATTGGCTGGATCATGAACCTGATCAACTCTCAGAACCCGCCGCCGCAGCCCAACCGGCCGCCGCAGCCGCCGCAGCCGCGCAATCGTAAGGTCCAAACCGAAATCGAGGACTTTCTCCAACAGGCGATGGGCCGGCGCAGTCCTCAGCCACAACGTCCCCAGCCCGGACAGGGGGACTCCGGCGGTATCGAGATCATCGAGCCTCAGCAGCAACGGCGGCCCCCGTCGCGCCGTTCGCCGCAGAAGGCCTCTGCGGGTCCGTTGCCGAATGCGACTGCAGGGGGGGCCGAACCAGCGGCGCGGCCCGGCGACAACATTGCGTCCCGACGCAGTGTCGCGTCTTCCGATTTGGGCAAAGGTGTCCGGTCGCATTTGCAGCAGCACATGCAGCCGCGCGTCGGGCAGGAGGCCGAGCAGCACCTGCCGCATGACGTTGAGACGTCGATCGCGCAGCACTTGGGACAGTTTCGGGCCGCGGATTCTGACACGCGACGCGGCGTCGCTCCGCAGATCCGGTCGCGGGCGGCGGTCAAAGGCGCCGACCATCTGATCGCCGACCTCCGCAAGCGGGGCGGCATGCGACGGGCCATCATCCTGCAGGAAGTCCTGTCCAAGCCGCGGGCATTGCGGAAGGGTTGATGGCCGGCGGATGATGGTCGAGAATGCTGTCTCGCCCACAAGCGTTTGCCTTGAGGCTGTTTCAAAACCTGTTTTTCCAGTGGGTGGCTGGGGTCGAGGCTTTCCGAGCCCCCAGAAACAACGCGTCTGGGGGCTCCCTTCGGTCGACCCCAGCCACCCGGATCAGGTTTTGAAACAGGCTCTTGCGACTTGCCCATCAGCCGGCCGATACTCCTTGGGGCGACAGGACCCGAGTGGCCGATTCGGCACGGCGCGGCTGTGCTTCTTTCTCTTCATGGTCCGACGACCTTCACATGGCTGACTCGCCGCTGAATGTACTGTTGCTGGCCGGTCGCTTCGAGGTGCGCGGCAGTTCCGCCCGCACGCTCCATCTCGCGGAGCATCTGCCGTCGTACGACATCCAGCCGCGGTTCGTCTGCGTCGATGCGACCCGGGTTGCTCCGGAGCGCCGCAAGAACTTCCGGCTAATGGCGCTGCCGTCCCTCGATCTGCCGTTAGTCGACCGGCTGTACCGTTACTTCCTCTACCGCGATCTCCGCGACAATCCTCCCGACCTGATTCATATCCAATGGCGGGGCATGCTTCCGCTGGGGCGCTGGCTCGCCAGGCATCTGCAGCGTCCGTACATCGTGACGGTGCACGATTACCTGGGGCCGCAAGATGCCTTCAAGTACGACCGGATTTGGGGCCGAGGAATCATCGCGGTCAGCGAATCGGTCAAGGAGGAGCTTCTGCTCCGGACCCGGTTGCCGAGCGATCTGGTCACGGTGATTCACAGTGGCGTGCCCACGGAGCTTGCTGCAAGCGGACGGAACGTGCTTGACGAGGATCACACCCCGGTCGTGGGAACGGCCGGGCCGCTGGAGGCAGCGAAGGGCCTCGACTACTTTCTCCGGGCGGCACGGATTGTCGCCCAGAGCCGCTCCGATGTGCAGTTCTTGATCGCCGGGGCGGGGCCGGAAGAGTCACGGTTGCGGCGGATGGTGGGCGAACTCAAGCTGACCGGACAGGTCACGTTCGTTCCCAACGTGTACGATTTCACCTATTCCCTGGAAGCGATGGATATCTTTTGCCTGCCCGCACTCAAACAGGGGCTCGGCACGATCATGCTGGAAGCCATGGCGCGGGGCAAGCCAGTCATTGCCACGCGGGCAGGCGGGGTCGACAGTGTGGTCGTCGAGGATTCCACCGGCCTGCTGGTAACGCCCTCCGACAGCGATGAACTCGCCGGGCGCATCCTGGAACTGCTGTCGGACCGGGCCAGAGCCCGCCGCATCGGCCAATGCGGGAAGGATCTTGTGAGCGAACAGTTTCGCGTTGATTTGATGGTCACGCTGACTGCCGAACTGTACCGGCAGGTCGTCGCCGCCGAAGCGGCGAAACAGCAGGTTTCGACGGGGAACAACACGTGAAAGCAGAGATCATCGCGATCGGCAGCGAACTGACCGGCGGTGCCAAACTCGACACCAACAGCCAATGGTTGTCCCGGCAGTTGACGGACCTGGGAATTGTGGTCCATTTTCATACGACCGTTGCCGACGACCTCGCAGAAAACGTGGCCGTGTTGAGGATCGCCGTCGGGCGGGCGGATGTCGTGCTCATCACCGGCGGATTGGGACCCACGCTCGACGATCTCACGCGGGAAGCGATGGCCGCACTCACAGACGTCCCCCTCGAACCGCACGAGCCGTCGCTTGCTGTAATCACCGAGATGTTCACCAGCCGCGGCCGCACGATGCCGGATCGCAACCGCGTGCAGGCGATGTTTCCTGCGGGGAGCGATCCGCTGCCGAACCCCGTCGGCACGGCTCCCGGCATCTGGATGGAGGTCCCGCGAGACGGCGTTCCGTCAGACGAGGAGCGCGAACCGTGCCGCATCGCCGCCATGCCGGGCGTTCCCAGCGAGATGTATCGCATGTTCGACACACAGGTGCGGCCCCGGTTGCCGGTGAGCGGGCGGGTCATCCGTCGGGCGCGGCTCAACTGCTTCGGGATCGGCGAATCGCACACGGAGCAACTCCTCGGCGACCTCACCGCCCGCGGCCGGGATCCGGAAATCGGCATCACCGCCCACGAAGCGACCATCACCCTGCGGATCACCGCCCACGGGGCGAACGACGATGAGTGCGACCAGAAACTTCGCGCCGCCTCCGCCTCCATCCGCCGCCTGCTGGGGCCGCATGTGTTCGGGATCGAGGACGAAGAATTGCAACACGTGATCGTCCGGCAACTCAACGACGCCGGCAAGACGCTCGCGACGGTCGAATCGGGAACGGGCGGGCTGTTGTCGCATTGGCTGACCGATGTCCGGGACTTCGACCGCTGCTATTCTGGCGGGCTCGTGTTGCCGACGGTGGCGTCGCAACAGCGCGAGTTGGACATCGATCCGGCGTTGTTCGTGGCCGAGGGCGCCGTCAGCGAAACTGTTGCCGGCGAATTGGCAACGCGGTGCCGGGCGAGGCTCGGCGCTGATTTCGGAATCGCCATCACCGACGATCGCGGTGCGGAGGCGGTGAAGCACCCGTCTCTCCCTGCCGCCGTTGTTGCAATGGCGACAGCCAACGATGTCCATGTGCTACCGGTGCAGCGGATCGGCAACCGTGCCATCCATCGCAGCCGGACCGTCAAATCGGCCCTTAACCTGTTGCGGCTTCATCTGCTTGACGAAACGTGAGGCGCGGCGACGACGTCCGTCGCGATTCAAATGCGCCGCTACTACTCGACAACGTCCGCCAAAGCCGAAAGGCTGACGACCTCACCGCGGCTGACCAGCACCCGGTCGCGGTTCGCCGAGATGCCGTGCCGTTTCGAGTCGAGCACGTACAGTTCACGGGTCGTCTTCGTATCGCGAAGATCGTGGACGTCCGCATCCGTGAGAATCAGATACTTGTGATCGACTTCCGCCAGCGTCCCCAGATAGACATAGGGACTGGTCACATCCAGAACGACCGGCTGGCCGATTAACTGTTGAAGCGACAGACTCGGCGACAGCTCAGGCATCGACGGGAACTCCGGATGGCAAATCGGACGGAGCAGCGACACCCATGCTAACGGATGCGCCCGTGTCCCAAACAGGTCAGGGCGAACGTTTCGTTGATGCGCGGGCGTCCCACCGACATCGCCCGTCGCCGCTGGCTCCGGGCTAACACCCATCTGTGATCCCGGGTTAGCCCGGAGGCATCGCCGAAGGCGACGGGTGGCGGGGGCATTTTGGTGCGCGGAACAACGAGATCCTTTCGATCCGGGGGCGGTGAACAATCCCCCCAACAGCGCCGTCGCCCCCGTGATCGGCGCGGCACGTTTGCAGGATGGTGTCGCAACGCCCCCGCCACCCACACCAGAGCGGCGGCACCGGCCCCTCGATGTTGTGCTCAACCTCCTCCTCGGCGAAACTGTCGGGGCAATCCATCGGAACTGGGGACCGTGGTTGTGCCAGCCGGGCCGGGCGTTGAGAGCGACTCGGTTTTTCGCATCGTCGGCACGGAAACAGCACACGATCCCATCACTTTCAACAAGCCGATCACCATTCCCACAAACGAAGGACACCATGCAGATTTCTCAGCACACATTCCTGGTAAGCGGCGGCAGTTCCGGTTTGGGGGCGGCGTGCGTGCGGCGACTGCTCGATCACGACGCGTCTGTGATCATCGCCGACCTTTCTCCGCCGGAGGCCGCTTTGCAGAAAGAATACGCCTCGCGGCTGTTCTACCAACCGGCGGACGTCACTCTTGAAGACGGCCTGCAGTCGCTCATCCAGAAGGGGGAACAGCAGCTCGGTCCGTTGCGCGGTGCGGTGATCTGCGCGGGCATCATCGATGCCGAACGGGTGGTCCGACGAGAGGGTCCCGCGTCGCTCGACGCCTTCCGACGGGTGATCGATGTGAACCTGATCGGCACGTTCAACGTCGTCCGTCTCGCCGCCGCGGCGATCGCGCGTCAGGAGCCGCTCGAAGATGATGAGCGCGGGGCGATCGTTATGACCGCGTCGGTCGCGGCATATGATGGGCAAATCGGACAGGCGGCCTACTCCGCGTCCAAAGGGGGTGTCGCCGCAATGGCCTTGCCGTTGGCTCGCGATTTGGCCCGGCACGGCATCCGGGTCAACGCAATCGCACCTGGCGTGTTCGAAACGCCCATGGCAAAGGCGCTGCCCGAAAACGTGCGACAGTCGCTCGTCGATCAGATCCCGTTCCCGGCACGCTTCGGCGACCCGGACGAGTTCGCCGCGATGGTCCAACACATTTTCGAGAACCGCATGCTCAACGGCAGCGTCATCCGCCTCGACGCCGCCATCCGCATGAGTTCGCGGTAACTCATCGGACATCATCGCACGAACCACTCCGACCGATGGACGAATCAGAGTCTGTCCGGAAACTTGATATCTGGATTCGGTGCCCTCCCATGAGAACGGACGTTCCGTTTCCAGAGAGACTTCCGCAGCGATCCAGTGAAGGGAGTGCGGCGGCAATCACTTCAGCCGACGCTTCGCTTTCTCCTTGGCGGCAGCGAAGACGTCGATGGCCGGCTTCGGGGCGGCTTTGTCGGTCGGAACATTTGAGGGCGCGCTGCTTCGGCGCGGTTGGTCGTTCAAGGGTTGGACGTCGGTTGGAGCCGATGCAGCGGCACGCTCAGGCGCTTTCGTTCGCGCGGCTGCGGCGGCTCTTTGCCGGCGGGTCGTCGGTGTGAAGCGGGGGAGACTCCAGCGCGGGAGCCAGGTGCGCGGCTTGATCGATTCCGGAATGCTGGCGGCTGCCGCGTCGGTCAGACGCTCCCACAACGACAGGCGTCGGCCGGCGATTTCCAGAATCAGCAACACGATGCCGGCAATGAACAACCACGGCAGCAGCGAACTCGTGCGGGCTGAGCGGGGCGGGTTGTGCAAGACGTCAAGCACATCCGGACGTTCGACACCCCCGCTGAGGTCGGCGACTTCCGCCAGCACCTCGCTGCCAGACGGTTGCCCCTCACGCGGATCGAACTCGGGGGAATACGGCAGCGTGACGGCCGGCCCGCGCTTGATCTCGCCGCCGCGCGTCTGCACGAGCGTCCGCCAGCTGCCCGTGCGGTCCATGCGAAAGCGTCCTTCGAGCGTATCGGGACCGGTCCACGTGAAGTCCGGTTCGAGGGGCGCGGGACGCCCAGGGGTTGCACCCCCTGGGCTTTCCGGGGGGACCACGATCAGCCGCGGCATCTCGCCGGAGCCCTTGCCGGGACGGTTGGGGTCGAGCTCCACGGTGATCACCGCGTCCTGTCCCTGTTTGGCCAGGTCAACGAACACGTCGTCCGGATCGTCCCCGCCAAGCAGCCAGCGGGCGTGGGTGATGAGAAAGTCATCGTACGAGTCCCAGCGGCCGAATTGTCCCGAGAACTGGCCGTCCACTTCCAGCGTGATCGCGGCGACCCGCCCGAGTCCCCGGTACCAGAACGCGGCCCACGGCGCGGCATATTCGTCCGTCGAGATGACCGCCGCCGTCGCTTCCGGCTTGAGGTAACTCAGATTGTAACCGTCGGCGGTGGGGAACGTGCCGAGGTTGAGATTGCCCAGCAGGACCGCATCGGCGAGCGGTCCGCCGGGGATGCCGTCCGGCTGCGTCGCCGGGTCCTTCTCAATGAAACTGCTGCGCGCGACCGACATCGTGTCTTCGGTGAACAGCCGCGGCAACTCGGCCGGATCGGTCGTGAACATGATGTTGCCGCTGCCCAGTTTGGCGATGTCTTCCAGCAGCCGGGCGTCGACGTTTTTTTTTGTGCCGAGCCCGATCACACTCACCGTGATGCCGGACGATTCGAACCTCTTGAGTAGCGACTTGTATGCCCCGGGCTCTTCGCTGTCGGCGGCGTCGGAGAACAGGATGATGTGTTTGGTCGCCTGTTCGGCTTTCATCAGTTCCTTGCCGGCAGCGACGAGGGCTTCATAGACGAAAATCCCGCCGCCCATGCTTTCGATCTTGAGGGCCCGCCGGGCAATCGCTTCCGGATCGTCGACGTCCGTCATCGACTGAATGACGTGCGGCGAACTGTCGACAGCGATGACGGCCACGCTGTCACCCGGCGAGAGCAGCCGCACACACTCCGCCGTACCCAAGTTGGCGAGTTGCATTTTCGTCTTGCCCCCCGCAACCGAAACCGCCATCGAACCACTGCGGTCCAGCGCGATCGCGATCGCCACGCGGGTCTTGCGATGTTCCTCACGGATCTCCATCGAGACCGGCAGCACGTCGTCGAGCGGACTGTTGAAGTACCCACCGACACCGAAGCTGCGTTGCCCGCCGGTCAGCATCAGTCCGCCGCCCAGGTCCTCGACAAACTGGGCGAGCCGCTCCATCTTGATCCGTCCGAATTCCTTCGCCGGCACGTTCTCAATAATGACCGCCCGGTACGGATCGAGCGCATCCTGCGTGAGCGGATGCGTCCCGGCGACCGCCACGTCGACCGGCAACCGCGCTGAGCGGAGTTCCTTGGCGAGATTCCCCTCGGTGCCGTCGGAGTTGAGCACGAGAATCCGCGGCCCCGCGTCAACCCGCACTAACCCCGCGCCGACGTTGTTCTCCCGCAACGGGTCGTCCTCGACCTGCAACTCGACGCGGTAATTGTGGATGCCCCCTTCTTCGATCAAATCGCGAAACGTGAGCCGGTTCGTCCCGGTGAGGAACGGTCCCTCCCGGCTCGCCACCAGCTTGCCGTCCCGCAGCACCCGCAGCGTGCCGTCGGCATCCCGATCGGCATACAGGGAGACCGAGAACTGAAACGGCTCGCGCGGCGAGACGGTCTCCGGCAGCGAGATCGACCGCACGGCAGCGTCACCGGCACGCAAACGTTCGTAGGCTC
The DNA here is from genome assembly GCA_029259845.1 of Planctomycetaceae bacterium. Taxonomy (GTDB): domain Bacteria; phylum Planctomycetota; class Planctomycetia; order Planctomycetales; family Planctomycetaceae; genus JAHBXU01. Next base: position 27,481 of record JAJDEI010000079.1, read on the forward strand.
GAAAGTCGATCGGCACGCCCGTCTCCCGCGCCCGCCGCGCGGCTGAGAGCGGCGACGCTCCGTTCGCTTCACCATCGGAAAGGACAAGAATCCGCGCCGGCCGGTCCGCGTCGACGCGATTCAATGCCGCCAGCAATGCGTCGTTGAGGTCGCTGCCGTCGGGGAGGACTTCCTGTTTGTAGTGATCGAGCAGGGCATCCGCCGAGAGTTCCCGTTCGACATGGGCTCGGCTGCCGAAGGTGACAACCGCCACACGGTCGCCCGGTCCCCGATTGCTCTCGATGTTCTTAATCAACTCCAGCACGTTGCGGTGCGACTCCGCCGGCATCGAGCGGGAGCGGTCCGCAACGATCACAACGTCGATGCCGTCGCCCCCGCGATTCCATTCGGGACCAGCCAGGGCGAACAGTAACAATCCGACAAGTGCCATCCGGATCGCGCCGGTCACTCCCGCCGTCCGCAACCAAGGCCGGAGGAACAAGGCGATCGGTACCAGCACCCACAGCTGAAACCACCAGGGAAGCAGCCCGGTCACAAACGCCTGCAGCACGATCCAACCGGCCACCGGCGCTGCCCATACCCACGCCGGCCGGAACCCGCCCCACCGCGCGAACCCATATCCCAATGGCAGCGTGAGCAGCAGAAACTCAGGATATTGAAGATGGATCATGATGCGGTCCGCCGATGCTGCGCATTGTACGCCAGCCGTCGCCGCGGTGCGATGAATGGATGTCTCGCTGTGCGACGGTGCTTCCGACCCCGGTGAGAAACGACGGTCACGCCGGGTACGCCGGACCGAGTACCCGGTACTCAGCTGTGACAAACCGGGCGAGTGCCCTGTCAAACAGGGAAGCTCGAGTTGGAGTTCAAGCTTTAGCTTGCTTTCGCAGCCTAACTGCCCGTTGAAGAACTGATGACGTCGCAACCCGAAGCGTGAGCGAGGACCGATATTGCGAGGGACCAGCAAGTTGGATGACCTCGCTTACGCTTCGGGTTACTTTTTCAACGGGCTGCTAAAGGCCGAACTCCAACTTCCGAATCAATACTTGCAAGGCATTCGCGTCACAATGCCTCCGCACGACCGAATCGCAGCGCGGCGACCATTGCCAAGGCGGCCGTTTCGATGCGCAGAATCGACTGGCCCAGACTGACGAATTCGCCGCCGGCGTCTTTGGCGAAGCCGATCTCAGCGGCAGTGAATCCGCCTTCCGGACCAATGGCCAGTCTCAGGCCGCTCTGCAGTGGGGAACGCAGCCGGACATCACACAGCGGCGCGCCTTGTGGATCGGCAATCAGCAAGCGGTCCGACGTTGGGCGGCTCAGGACTTCGGTGAACTCCTGCAGTGGCTCGATCGCCGGCAGGTCGTTGCGTCCGCACTGCTTACAGGCTGCGATGCTGGCCGCCTGCATCTTTTGAATCTTTCCATCGCCGGGATGGACGACGGATCGCTCCGTGCGGATGGGGATCAGCCGCCGGACGCCCAGCTCGGTCGCCTTCTCCACTAACCAGCGGAACCGGTCCGACTTGGGGACCGCGGTGATCAGCGTAATCTCCGGTCCGGGAGCGTCGCTGGGGGGCAGCCGTTCCACAATCCGCAGCCGTGCGGAACGCTTGCGGACGTCTTCGATCTCCGCCACCGCCGATTCTCCTCGGCCGTCGAAGACCGTGACCCGCTCGCCAATCCCCAAACGCAGCACGCGCAACATGTGCGCTGCCTCGTCGTCCGTGAGATCGACGACGTCGGCATTCCAGGAACCGGGCTCATAAAACCTGTGCATGGTGTCGGTTGCGTTGACTCAGGCGAATTGCTCCGGCTGCCGACAGTCGGCTCAACCGGGCGCGCCCATCCTGCCGATTATAGCGACAGGGGGGACCGCGCTCGCATCCGGTGGTCCGACGTGTGACCATAATTCTCGGATCGGAAGGCCTGTGATCCCGATGTCAATGAACGCACCGAGCCGCGCCTTCGAGGACCGTCACATTCTCACCGTCGCGCTTCGGCTGCCGTCGTTCGAGGAGGCGCTTGCCCGACTGCTGTACGTCGTTGAGCATCGGCGTCCCTGCGGGCTCGTCCTGGGCTTGGCGGGCACAGGGAAAACCGTGCTGTTGGAGGCTCTGTTTCGCGAACTTTCAGACGCCCCCTCGTCGAGGGCATCGTGCCGCCCGCTGCGCGTTGATCTTTCGACCGCCGGCGGATCGGGACTCGTGTGGGCGCTTGCCGACGAGATGGGGCTGTCGCCGCGCACCAATGCACACGACGAAGCCCTTTGGCGATCAATCGAAGACCGGTTTCAGGGCGCGTCGCTGTCGGGACAGTCGATCGTGCCAGTCATCGATCATCTGGAACAGGCCGATAAGGATGCCGTCGCCGGGCTTGGCCGCTGCTGTCATCTGGCGGCCCGATTCGGCAGCACCGTGGTCGTGAGTGTCCGTCCGCCGCTCGGGTCTGCTTTGGCAGCCGTGGCCGGCCCCTTGTGTGACCTGCGAATTGAACTGCCGTCGTGGACGTCGTCGGAGACGTCGACGTTCGTCGCGCTCGTGTTGGAGGGAGCGCGGCCGCCTCGCTTGCATGAGGACGCGGTCGCTGCAATTCACGCCTGTTCGGGAGGCCGGATGCGTGACACGGTGCACGTGCTGCGACTGACGGTCTTCGCCGCCCGTGCCCAGGGACTCGACATGATCGACGCCGATTTCGTGCAAACCGTTGCCGGAGAGATTTGGCGGCCGTCCACACGCCTGCCCGCCAACCTGTCCCGTCTTCCTGCGGCGTCGGTTGGGGGGTGAGCGACGCTTGCAGGGGCGGGGTGTTGGTCCGATGCGGGTGCCGGGGTGTGAGAGTGACGGGGCAACGGGGTGTTGCGCTGTGTGCCGCACCCGGATCGCAGCCGCTGTCTGAGCTGCCGGTCAGTTGCCCAGCCGGACCGATTTGCCGGTCGCGGCTGATTCGAGGATCGCACAAGTCAGCTCGCACACCGGCCAGGCACATTCGACCGGGGCGAGGTTGTCCTGCCGCCCGTCGAGCAGGTCGAGGAACATCTCAACCGGTTGCGAGTCCGGCTCCCGGGGCGTGAGCGGTTCGACCTGATTGTTGCGGGCGATCCAGACACGAAAGTCGCGGATCATCAAGTCGGCCTGCTCGCAGTGGATGTGCAGATCCTCGGCGAGATGCTGGGCGTTTCCGACGAAATCGAGGGCGACCGGAACCCCGTCGGTGCTCATCGCAGAGACGTTCGTCACCACTTCAACGCGGCTGCCACACTTGTCGCTGCGGGCGAACACCTCCGCGACTTGCAGGCCGGTGACATAGAACAGGCCGTCCAGTTTGTGGCTCCCCGCATCTCCCAGAAAACCGCCGGGATTGACGCCCGGATCGTCCCGCCAAGTGCCTGCGATCGTCTGCTGCCAACGTTCGGAGGAATGCGACGTCACGGCCCGCACAGCTCCCCACCGCCCGGAAAGCACCGCACGCCGCAGCGTGCGGTAGATCGATGAGCTTCGACGTTGATAGGCGATCGAAAACGGCGGACCATCCTGTCCGACCACATCGATCAATGCTCGTGTCCGCTCCGGCGTGTCCGCCAGCGGCTTCTCGCAGAGCACGGCCCACCCCCGGTCCCGCGACCGCAGCACCTGCCCATAGTGCAATGAAGTCGGGGTGCAGATCACGACGGCATCAACGTCATCCCGCTCCCAAAGGCCGTCGATGCGATCGCAAACAGCGGCCGTCGGAGCGAGATCTTCCCGCAACTGCCCGGCCGCGGCGCGGTCCACGTCGAACAGAACGGTGACCTGTGCACGCGAGTCCTGCCCCAAGCGGGCGGCATGCAGCCGCCCCATCCGTCCGCACCCCAGGACAGCAAACCGATACGGCTCGCGAGATCGTTCTGTCGTTGGAGTGGTTTCTGTCATCAATACCCGCATACCGTGCTCTGTGAAACTCGAGTGGAATGGGACGGCAAGATGCTTTTTCAGACTTCGCCACCGGATGTTGGAGTTCAAGCTTCAGCTTGGTTGTCTTGACATTCAAGAACGGGTAGCACCGGTTGTCCCAACCGGTGCCGCGCAGCGGCGAGAAGCTTCTCTTTCACCGGACGATTTACGCAAAGGCTTCTTGTCGCGGGGCGACACGGGTTGGGACAACCCGTGCTACCCGGTTCGTATGTCAACACACGCACTAGCCGTCCTGTCCTTCGTCACCCACGAGTTGGCCGACAGGCGTCCAGGGGAGGCCGAAGGTGTCCGCGACAGCCTTGTTGGTCACCGAACCTTGGCACATGTTGACCGCCTCGCCCAGTCCGGGGTCGGCGGCGACGGCGGCCGGCAGTCCCTCATGGGCGATGCGGAAGACATACGGAAACGTCACATTGCACAGGGCATAGGTGCTTGTCCGTCCGACCGCTCCGGGCATGTTTGTCACGCAGTAGTGGACGATGCCCTGCTCGACGTAAGTCGGATCCGCATGCGTGGTGGGGCGGCTGGTCTCCACGCAACCTCCCTGATCGATGCAGACGTCAATGATGACAGCCCCCGGCTTCATCAGCCGCAGATCATCAGCAGAGACGAGATTGGGAGCCTTCGCACCGGGGATCAGGACCGCACCGATCACGAGATCGGCCAATGCGAGTTGTTCGCGGATGTTGTGCCGGTCGGAGAAGAGTGTGTTGACGTTGGGGGGCATGATGTCTTCCAGGTAGCGCAGCCGGTCGACGTTGATGTCGAGCAGGACGACGTCCGCCTGAAAGCCGGCCGCGATCTGAGCTGCGTTCTTGCCGACGACACCCCCACCGAGAACGACGATGTGCGCCGGCGGCACGCCGGGCACGCCCCCCAGCAGGATGCCGCGCCCCTCCTGGGGGCGTTCGAGAAACTTGGCTCCCTCCTGAATGCTCATGCGCCCGGCGACTTCGCTCATCGGCGTCAGCAACGGCAGATTGCCGGTTCGGCCGCGGAGCGTCTCATAAGCCACGGCGGTGATGCCGGTCGCCAGCACCTGGCGGGTCAGGTTTTCGTCAGCCGCAAAATGGAAATAGGTAAAGACCGTCTGCCCGGACCGCATCAGCGGCCATTCGCTCGGTTGGGGCTCCTTGACCTTGACGATGAGGTCCGCCTCCGCCCAGACATCGGCCGCATCGTCGATGATCTCCGCCCCATGCGCCTCATACTGCTCGTTCATGATCCCGCTGCCCAGGCCGGCGCGACGCTCCACGAGCACCCGGTGCCCGGCGGCGGCCAACTCCTCGACCCCCACCGGCAGCATGGCCACGCGGTACTCGTCCGACTTGATCTCGCGGGGGACGCCGATGGTCGTCATTTGTCCTCTCCTCACTGAGTGCCCGGGAATTGAAATCACCCGCCATAGTCTCGGCTCTGCCGGAATTGCGCGTCAAGGACAGCGATTGCAAAGGCCGCGAGTTTCGGACGGGTGGCCCAGCCGGCACGGCTGGGTCGCGGAGCGACAAGATGTCTCGCACTCTGCGTCCGGGCGTTCCAAACGTGTGGCGAGCCGAGTGTGAGGCCTCCTGTTCCTACGGCACCCAGCCGGACCGGCTGGGCCACCCGCCGACACCGTGACCGGAAGCGGAGGTCCGGACGTCGGTGAGATCCACCGGCCCTGCCCGAAAAAAGGGGCGTTCGGGCTGCAACTTCCGCTGTTCCGGGCGCATCGGCGTCCCGGATCCTTCTCAGCTTCGCGTGCATCGGCTATCTTGGCCCCTACTCTCAGCTGACGTTTCGCGCAAAAGGACGGAGAGATGGACCGCGACGAGATTCTGTTAGACTCCGAAGATCGGATGGAAAAGGCTGTCAGCGTCTTTCAGGGGCAGTTGCAGGGACTGCGAACCGGGCGCGCCAATCCGGGATTGGTCGATTCCATCCGGGTCGATTACTACGGCTCACCCACTCCCCTGAAACAGCTCGCCAACATCAGTGTCCCGGAGCCGCAACAGATCGTCATTCGTCCCTTTGACGCATCCGTCACCAGCGACATCGTCAAGGCGATTCAGTCCAGCGACGCCGGGCTGGCACCGAATTCGGACGGGCGGCTGATCCGCCTGAACGTCCCGCCGCTGTCAACAGAACGCCGCCGCGAAATGGTGGGCCGGATCAACAAGTTCGCCGAAGAGGCAAGGGTCTCGATCCGAAACATTCGTCGGGATGCGAACAAGCATGCCGATCAGGCGGAAAAAGCCAAAACGCTGACCGAGGACGACCGCGACAGCGCCAAAGACGAGGTTCAGGAACTCACCAAGAAATACGAAGGCCAGGTCAACGCCCACGCGGCCGCCAAAGAGAAAGACATCATGGACGAATGAGGCATTGGAGAGTTGACCAGCTGGTCGGCCAACAACGTTCAAGCGTCTGCTTTCATTAACTATTCAACGAATCAACCAGTCAACTCCAAATGGCACGCAAAACAGCCAGTCGACTCGCCTTGCGCCGGGAAGCCGAAGCGGCCGAGTCTCAGGACGCCCCCAAAGCCAAGAAAAAGCGGAAAGCGACCCGCAAGAAGGCCACGACCACTCGCCGCAAGGCGAAAGCGACCGAGCGAAAGCGGCTCGTGTGGGGCGTCTTCAGCGGAAGCCTGAAGGAAGAGGCGCGATTTCCTTACGACCAGCGAAAAGAAGCGGAAGAGAAGCTGGAAAAGCTTCTCGCCCGCGGCAAAAAGGTCTACTTCATCCAGCCGATCAAGGAGGTCATCACCGCCCCTGCGGCGTCGGACGAAGAGGCCGACACTGAAGAGGGGTGAGGGTGGCTGGGGCGCTCATTCACATCGATCGTCTCGGACGCACGCTCTCTGGGGCCATGTCTGATCCAGAGAAATCGTCCATCGCCCCAGTCGTGCGCCGCGATTGAGAATTGTGCGAGCACAATCTCGCCCCAGCCACCCCTTCCGTTCGACAGAGCGGCAAGCAAATTCGGGCGTGCTCCTTACTCGATCGGGACTGTGTATCCCAAGGCGCCAATCGGCTGCCCCTTGCGGACGCCCTTGTAGTTGGCGTGGCACATCACGCACTTCTCCATAACCACCGGAATGGGAGTCGCTGCCCGCAGATAGTGTTTTCCGTCTCGCGTGACGACCCGCTCGACGAACGTCTCTCCGTTCTTGAGGCTCTGGATGGCCCGTTTCTCAAAGGCGTCTTGCGGCGCGTTGCCTTCCTCGATCGGCTCGCCGGTCGCATCGAGCAACCGCACTTCGTGCCACCCCTTCTCCTTCATCGCGGCAAACAGCGCCTGGAACGCTTCGCCCGCAGCGAGGTCGGAGTCTTCCTCGACGTAGTGCGTGGTGATCAACACGATGGCCGTCTTGTAGAGATCGTCCAGCATGCGGACCTGCTTGCGGGTCCGCTCGACCGCCGCCGGGTCCGGCCCATCGGCTCCCAAGGCCGGCGGACGCATGACAATCGCCGCGACCACCAGTCCGCACACCGCCAACGCGGCCGCTCCGCCAAAACGCTTGAACGTCATCACTGCTCCTTTTTCATTTGGTCAATTCGACAAGATTTTGCCCCGGCTCGACGACGTCCGACAGCCGGATGCTGTTGAGGTACTCTGACTGCAGGCGTTCCGCCTCGATCATCACGTGCCGCAGCTTGCAGCCCGGCTGAATCACGCACAGGTCGTTGATGGCGACACAGTCCAGCAGGTGCATGGTCCCTTCGAAGCGGGCGACGACCTCGCCGATGCTGATGTCCTCAGCCGGCATCGCCAGCTCGACACCTCCGCCCATCCCGCGAATGCTGCGAACAAACCCCTCCCGCGCGAGCCGCTGGACCACCTTGGCCAAATGTCCCTGCGAGATGGCATAAAACGCAGCGATCTCACCAATGTTCGACCGCTCCTGACGCCCCGCCAGAAACATCAGCGTCCGCAACGCAAAATCCGTATGAAGTGCCAGCCGCATGGATACCAGACAAACAGGAATGCCTTATTCCCCTTTCGGCGATAGCGTAGCTCACCTTTGCGGGGGCGTCAATTTCGAAGCGACGGTTTCGTCGGCAACGCCAACCGGGCTGTGCTGATTCCGCCCAAGAAGATGTCAGACCGACGGCGTCCGTCCACGCAATTCTTCAGAACCATGAGACGCTGTTGAGTTATTGATGCACGGAACTCAACTGGCTACAAAGCTGCCAAAGTGCATCTCGGAAAGCGGTGAAGCTCCGCATGTCGATCCTCTTGATGTCGATGGTCCGGTCGTCCACCATTTTGCAAAGCTCCTCGCGTGTGGGGGCACCATTGAGGATTCGGGCCAGTTCATCTTTCAGCGAATCGGGCGACTTGTCGTTGCCTGAGCGGCCTTCCAGTGCCGCACAGCCCTGATACGGATTCGCCTTCACAGCACAGATGATCCATGCCTCGGATTTGGGTTTCGGCACCATCGGAACGCCTCGCTTATACCCTTCGTCGTCAAATCCTTGCGCCATCGAGTTCGTTTTATCTTGCCACTCACCACGCCCCGCCGATGCAGTCCCATCGGAGTCCCGGAACAGAACGGCTACAACATCGACCTTCAGTTCCGCCTCTTTGTCTTTCGCACACAACGCCATTGCTCGTGCGTTGTTGTAGAAGTATCTGGTTTCCTTTGCCGTCTTGTTTCCAGGGAGCCGGGGAGATTTCTTTCGTCGCTTGAACGTCTCGGCCCTTGCAACGAGCTCGCCTTTGGAGACGTATCCGTAATAATCGGTGTCCATGAAAGAAAATCCCAACTGCTGCTCAACGATCTGAGAGACGATGATAGCCATCGGACCTTCGTTATGCTGCGCTCCCTCGCACATTGCGGAGCCGTCTGCACAGAGACCAATGTCCGTCTTCCCTTCGCCACTGAGCAGGAAATACATCTCACTGCCCCACGGGGACGGCTTGGATTTCCTCGCTCAGTTCCGTGAGGTTCGTGTCGACGAACGCTTCACCGGGGCCCATCACCGTCAGCTTCTCTGCGAGCGACGGGATCGAGAAAAAGGGGATCGTTCTCGTGGCACCTTGAGGCGTCTTGTACAAGTAAATGACACCCGCTTTGGCCACCTCATCGCTGAGATAATTCAAGATCATTGGGCTGTGCGTTGTGACGAGGACCTGTTTTTGCGTCGTGGTCAACGCCGCCAGCACGAACTCAACTAGTTCCGGATTGATCCCGTTCTCGATTTCGTCGAAGAGCAGGAATTGATGATCGGTCTCCATCTCGGCGAAAACGGCGATCAGGCGAAGAATCCCATCCGCAACGTGGCGTGCCTCGGTGGTCATTTTTCCGGGAAAGAATCCCGACTCGTCACCTTGATAGGTTTCTGTAACCTCCAGTTGCTTCCACCCTGATTTTAGCGATCTCGTACCCACATCTTCCAATTGCGGGTACATAGATTTCAAGTGACCAACCAACTGGCGACGTTTCGCTGTTCCAAGTTCATGCCAGAACGCGGACAGCCTTTGCCCGCCAAGTCCCAGTGACCCTTCGGATTCGCGAGTGCGTTGCCTTAGAGACTCGGGAGCAAGGAGGTCGAGCGAGTGGATACTTGTGACGTGTTCCTTAAAGCGGATTAGTGGCTCCGGTAGCATGCTCTCCTTGAGTTGTGACAGCAGCGAGCCGTCGTAGTCAAAGTTAATACGAACGCCGTGACCCGGTCCACTCCTCGTTCCATTGCCCGACGCTTCCGAAACGCCGTCCGGTTCAATAATGTAGTAGTGACCTTCGTGAACGTCGAACTCAACCCCCTGCACTCGAATAGCTTCACTTGTGCAACGCAGCAGTTGCGTGTTGAAGCTCCCCGTCCATGAGCAAGGTTCGCCGGACTCATCTTCAAATTTCACCTCAAAATCGACCTTTTTCTTCTTGGAGAGCTTCGACTTGAGGTCCTTGATGCTCCACTTTCGTCCTTCCAGCCACCCTTCGATGTTGCCCCGGGCCTGCTGGCCTAGAAAATCGATGAATTGCAGGACCGTTGACTTGCCCGCGCCATTGAGTCCGATCAGGCAAGAAAACCTCGCCAGATCAATTTCGAATTCGACGAGCGATTTGAAGTTATTGGCCTTGATTGTCCGGATTTGCATTGAGTCTCACCCTTTCTGAGAAGGCGTCTGCTACCGGAGCCTTTTCCAAGCTTACAGACGGCCAACTCCAATCGAAGCCGAATCAAGTGTGGCCACCACCGAACGTTCGGCGACCTGTTCGCGAGCATTCGCTTCAGAAGTGCCACGCGCAATCCATCGTACATCACCTGTTCTTGTCGGCGTGGAAAGTTTCTTCACAAGCTGTACGTCATCCCCATGTTTCCCTCGTCATGGGAGGACATTCGGCGTTTCGCGCCGAACTCACATCTGCACCTTCTCCTGGAAGTCGAGCGGGGGGGCTCCCATGATGTGGTAGCCGTTGTCGACGTGGAGGTTTTCGCCGGTGACGGCGCTGGCGAGGTCGCTGAGGAGGAACAGGGCCGCCTTGCCGACTTCTGCCGGGTCGATGTTGCGGCGGAGGGGGGCGAAGGATTCGTAGAGCTTGAGCATGCTTTGGAACTCGCCCACCCCGCTGGAGCTGATGGTGCGGACCGGACCGGCACTGATGGTGTTGACGCGGAGGCCGTCTTTGCCCAGCTCGCTGGCGAGATAGGTCACGGCGCTTTCCAGGGTCGCTTTGCAGAGGCCCATCAGGTTGTATCCGGGGATCACCTTCTCGCCGCCGAGGTAGGTGAGGCACAGCAGGCTGCCGCCGGGGTTCAGCAGGGGGCGGGCGCGGCCCGTCATGGCGATCAGGCTGTAGGCGCTGATGTCCATCGCCAGTTTGAAACCGTCGCGGCTGACGTCGTGGACCGGTCCGGTCAGGTCGGCGGGGGGGGCGAAGGCCACGCTGTGCACCACAAAGTCGATCTTCCCGAAGGTGTCGGCGGTCGTCTGGAAGACGGCGTCGAGGTTGTCGTCGCTAGTGACATCGCAGGGCACGACGAATTTGGCCCCTTGCGGATCGACCAGTTTGCGCACCTTGTTCTCGTTCTTAGGGCGGGCCGGGTCTTTGTCCGGCAGGTGGGTGAAACCGATCTCGGCCCCTGCGGCGAACAGTTTCTCGGTGATGGCCCAGGCGATGGACCGCTCATTGGCGATTCCGAAGACGATTCCTTTTTTTCCGGCAAGTAGTCCCATGTGTGTCTCCTGTTGGCTGATGGCTGTTCGCTGTTGGCGAATGGCGGTTGGCTTTGTGGTCGCGTCACCTTATCGGACGCTGCGCGGACCTTCAATCTCGCCGCATCCTGATGGGAGCGTGCAGGTTCGAAAGGACCGCTGCGTGCGACTGTCGTTGACTTTTGCAGGCGCGAGGGCCTATCGTGTGGTAAAGTTGAGAGACTTTCTCCCCCAACGTCGCGCTGCTGGTCCTGTTGCCGATTCGCAGCCGCCGACTCCTGCCTCAAACTGGTTCCCGCCCATGAGAGCGCCAGTCTCCCTCGCCCTGCTTGGTCTGCTCTGTCCGGTGTGCTTTGCGTTTGCTCAAGAGGAGCCGCTGCACGTCCAGATCGACGCCCATTTCTCTTCGCCGACCGGGGTCATGCCATCGCTCTCGAGTGATGCGGAGTATTTGCGGCAGGTGTCGCTCGACTTGACCGGCATGCCGCCGCGCGCGGAGGACGTTCGCGCGTTTCTCACCGACACGGCGGCAGACAAACGGGAACGGGCCGTCGGCCGGCTGTTGGATTCGCCTCAGTTCGCGAGGCACTTGGCGACGACGCTTGATCTGATGCTGATGGAGCGACGTGCCAACAAGAATGTCTCGCAGGATGAGTGGTCTGCCTGGTTGCTGGCGTCAGTTCGAGACGGGAAGCCGTGGAACGTGATGGCCCGCGAGATTCTCTCCGCTGATGGGGATGATCCGGCGACACGGCCGGCGGCGCGGTTTTTCCTCGACCGGTTGTCGGAGCCGAACCTGCTCACAAGGGACATCGGACGTATTCTCTTCGGGCGGGACCTGCAATGTGCCCAGTGCCACGACCATCCGCTGATTGATGACTACCTGCAGGCGGACTACCACGGTTTGCTGGCGTTCCTGGCACCCGGCTATGCCCACGTTCGCAAAGAGACGGTCAAGGAAGGGGACAAGGAAACAACCAAGGAGGTCACGTTGCATGCTGAGAAGGCAGGGAGCGACCTCACGTTCGAGTCGGTGTTTATCAAGGGGACGTTGCACCGAACCGGGCCGCGGCTGTTCGACGATGTGGTGATCGAAGAGCCGTTCTTTTATCCGGGCGAAGAGTATGACGTCGCGCCGGCGGACGGCGTGAAGCCGGTGCCCAAGTTCAGCCGCCGGGCCAAACTGGCCGAACGGGCCACGGACGGCTCAAACCGGATGTTCAACGAGAACATGGCCAACCGGCTGTGGGCGCACATGCTGGGACGCGGGTTGGTGCATCCGGTGGACCTGCACCATGTTGACAATCCACCGACCGACCCGGCCCTGCTCACGCTATTGGGGGAGCGCTTTGCATCGATGAGTTTCGACATGCGCGGCTTCCTGCGGGAGATTGCGCTGTCACAGGTTTATCAGCGGTCGTTCGACAGGCCATCCGATCTGCTCACGACGGCGAGCGAGGCGGCTGCGAAAGTTGCCGAGCTCGAAGTACAGCAGAAATCGCTCACCGAAGCAGCCGCGGTGTCTTCCGCGACGTTCGAGACGGCGCACACGGCATGGGCGGAAGCAGAAGCCGCCACATTGCCGGTCGCGGAGGAGCTCGACAAAGCCAGAAACGCTTTTGCCGAAGCGAGGAAGAAACTTGACGCGGCCAATCAGGAAGTCACGAAGGCGCGGGGCGAACTGGAGCAGAAGCAGGTGGTTCTCGCTCCGGTTCAGCAGGCGGCGAGCGCGGCTCAACTGGCCGTCGAGAAGCTGAAAGACGATCAGGAACTGGCTGCAGCAGCACAGAAGTTTGCCGAACGCGCAAAGGAACTGACCGACGCCGTCGCCGCGCTGACGAAAGCCGTCGAGGAGAAAACGGCGGCTGTCACAGGGCCGGTGGAGGCATTGGCGGCGGCAAAGCCGCCTATTGACGTAGCGCTCGCCAAACTGAAGCCGCTGCACGAATCATTGCGACAGGCCGAACAAACGATGCTGGAGGCGCGGCGGCAGATGCGGCGCGATGCAACCGCCCTCTCGTCACTTGAACGGCAACTGGAGACGGTGCGTGAAATTGCGGCGCTGCCCTCGCTTGAGCAGTCGATCGTGGCGAGCCGGGAAAACGTCGCTGTCCGGGAGGCCGAGCATGCCGCCGCTCAGAAGGAACGGGACGCCTATGTGGCCGTACTGACCGAACGGCAAGCCGAGATGGCATCGGCTGACGATGCCTTGGCGGCAGCGACCGGTCTTCTCAACGAGGCGGTCACCGCACACATGAAGCGGGTCGAGAATGCGAAAGCAGTCCAGGTCGCCGCCGAGTCGGCACAAGTGGCGAGCGAGAAACTCCCGGATGACCCCGTGCTGGCGGACGCTGCTCAAAAGCTGAAAGAGCGGGCGGGGGCCCTGCAAAGTGAAATGGGCGAGTCGCAGACGGCGGTTGAGACAGCAACGGCGGCGGCAGAGAAAGCGGGGCAGTCGCGTGATGCGGCGAATCAGACACTGGACGCCGCGACAGCGGAGCGTGAGCGCCGTGAAAAAATGGTGGCGGATGCACAAGCGGCGGCCGTCCACGCACAGGAACAGGTGGTCGCGGATCAGGCGACGTATGATGCGGCTGTGTCGGAATTGACCGGTCGCTGGACGTCGGACTTTACCCTCGCATCACTCAAGCCGCTCACGCCGGAGCAGCTTTGCTCGTCCATCTTTCAGGCAACGGGCGTCTACGAGCGATATTGGCAGGCGGAGGCGGCCGAACTGGAAAAGGCGAGTCCGCTGACCGACGAACAGAAACACGACCCGGCCCAGATGGCAGCGCACAACCGTGAGATCGAGCAGCGGACGTACGACAAGCTGAAGGGCAACGTGGGCACGTTCGTCAAGTTCTACGGGGCTGCCGCCGGTCAGCCGCAAGGGGACTTCTTTGCAACCGCCGACCAGGCACTGTTCGCTGCAAATGGTGCCGGAGCGGTCAACAGCTGGGTGGCGCCGGCCGGAGGCAACGTGACGGAGCGGATCATCAAGTCGACCGATCCGAACATCGCGGCAGACGAGTTGTACTTTACGGTGCTGAGCCGGCCGCCAACCAACGAAGAGACCGCCGAAGTGGCGGCCTATCTGGCGGCTCGCGAAGCGGACCGTCCGGTCGCGGCCCAGGAATTGGTGTGGGGACTGCTCAACTCCATCGAGTTTCGTTTCAACCATTGATCAATCATTGGCCGGCGCCTTCGTCCTGACGGTTGACGGGACGCCGGCTCATCGAGGGATGATCTGATGACCATTCGTTACGCATGCAATTCGTCCGAGCACGGCATGGCTCGCCGCAGCTTTCTGGGAACGATGGCGGCTGCGGGCACCGGAGCGATCACCGGCGGGCTGGGAGCGTTCGCGCGTTCGGCTGTTTCCGAACAACTCATCCGTGAACAGAAACGGATCGTCATCTGGGACATGCATGGCGGGCTCAGCCAGTTGGAAAGCTGGGACCCCAAACCGGGGACCGACACGGGCGGGCCGTTCCGGTCGATTCCGACTTCGGTGCCGGGCATCGGAATCTGCGAACTGTTGCCCCGGACGGCCCAGCAGATGCACCACCTGTGCCTCGTCCGCGGCGTCAACACATCCGAAGACGACCATGGCAAGGGACGCTACAAGGTGCTCACCGGCCGTCCCCAGACACCCGCTGCCAACAACCCGGAGATTGGAGCCGTCGCCGCCAAGGCGCTCATGCCGGAGGACTATGCGCTCCCTGGACACATCCTGATTACGCCCGGCGGCGGGGGCGGGCGCAGCAACGATGCGGCCTATCTGGGACCCAAGTACGCCAGCGTCCAACTAGGCAACGGCAAGCCGCCGGAGAATACCGTCTTGCCGGACACGATCACCGTCGAATCAGACGCCGCCCGGCAGGATTTCCGCCGCCACCTCAATGAACGGTTCCTCAGCCGTCGTCGGACTGCCGTCACCGACGCCTACGGCTACTCCTACGAGCAAGCCCTGCAACTCATGCAACACCGGGATGTGTTTGATGTCTCCAAGGAGCCGGCGAAAGACCACGAGCGGTACGGGAAGCACGATTTGGGACGGCATGCCTTGCTTGCCCGGCGGATGCTGGAGATGGGAACGCCGGTCGTCAAGCTGTCGCATTCCAACTACGACACACATCACGAGAACTTCAACTTCCACATCGAGCAACTGGGCGAGCTCGACCGTGCGTTTTCGTGCTTCGTCGAAGATCTGGCCGACCGGGGCATGCTGGAGAGCACGCTGATCATCATGTTTTCGGAGTTCGGCCGCACGCCGCGCATCAACACTCGGTATGGGCGGGATCACTGGTCACATGCCTGGTCGGTGCTGATGGCCGGATGCCGCATGCCGCGGGGTGCGACATACGGCAAGACAAACGACAACGGCACAGAGGTCATCGAGGGCCAGGTCGACCATGCCAACCTGTTCCACACGTACCTCCAGGCAGTGGGTGTCGATTCGACAGCGTCGTTTGACATTGAGGGCCGCGAAGTCCCGCTGGCGGACCCGTCGTCGCATCCCATCGAGGAGATTCTGGCGTAGTCCCGTGTCGTCATTGAAATCATGGGAGCGCGCTGCAATCGTCGAGTGTCGTGATCGGACCGCATCCTTTTCCAAGCCGTCGACTTGGGAGGCGTATTGCGAACCACCAATCATTTTGGATGACCATTGCCCATGTCTGCCCCTGCTGAACTTGACCCCAAACAGGCGCACCTGGTTTCCGAGTGGAAACATGACCGTCCGATGAACGCTTGCCGCATCGACCCGCAGGGGCGATACGTCTTCGGCGGGTCGGAGGACGCGGTGGTCAGCCGCTTTCAGCTTGACGATGGGACACGGACGGTGCTGGCCGAAGGGCATGACACCTGGGTCCGGGCACTCGCGTTTTCCAAGGATGGCACGCACGCCATCAGCGGTGCATGCGACGGCAAGATCACCTGGTGGGAGACGGCCGCAGAGACCCCGACACCGGTTCGCTCGGTCGCTGCGCACAAGGGATGGGTCCGGTCGATGGACGCCAATCCGGACGGCACGCTGATCGCCACCGGCGGCAACGACAACATGGTGCGAATCTGGAACGCGCTGGACGGCTCATTGATGCAGGAACTGAGCGGGCATCAAGGGCACATCTACAGCGTTGCCTTTCATCCGCAGGGTGGGTTTCTGCTCAGCGGTGACCTGATGGGGGTCGTCAAGCAGTGGGATGTCGCGACCGGCAAAGAGGTCCGCACGTTCGACGCAAAGCCCTTGCACACCCACAACGGCGGGCAGGGGGTCGATTATGGCGGTGTCCGGGCGCTGTCCGTCAGCCCGGACGGCAAATGGCTGGCCGCCGGCGGATTGCACGAGGCGACGAATCCATTCGCCGGGGTCAACAAACCGCTCGTGCTGCTGTTTGACTGGGAGACGCAGGAGGTCGCGCAAAAGCACGTCACCGACGGCGTGGAGCGCGGCGTCGCCTGGCGGCTCGTCTGGCTCGCCGACGGAACGCTCGTGGGCGTCTCCTCCGGTTCGAACGAAGGAATGCTGCTCTTCTGGAAACCGGACGCAGCGAGCGATTTTCACCGCTTCAAACTGCCCAGCAATGCCCGCGACATGGACCTGCACCCGGACGGCCTCCAGGTGGCCACGGCCCATCACGACCAGCATGTGCGGATTACGCGGCTTGCTGCCAAGGCGTAGCCGCAAGCCGCAGGGGGGCGCGTACAACGACGGTTCGGGTGGCTTCCCGGCATCCGGGGAGACGATGCTGCCCCGGCGGCGATTCGCCGATCGCTGCCTGCCGAATCACGACGGGCCCAGCGACGAAGGTGTCCTGTTACGAGGGTGTCCGTTCTTTGGGGCGGCGGCCATTCGCGGCATCGGCCTGATCGTCCACGTAGTACTTGTTGTGGGACGAACTCCGGGAGTCGTCGCCCATGCCGTAACCATAGCCGTATCCGTACCCATAGCCGTAGCCGTACATGTGGCCCGGCCGGTAGTAACCCCGTCCGCCGTAGGCGTAGCGGCGGCGGGTCGCTGCGTCGATGCCGTTGACCACGACGCCAAGTGTGTTGGCGTCCAATTGCGTGAGCAGCTCCGTGGCGCGGACGGCGTCCATGCGTGATTTGTTGTTCACTCGGATACACAGGAGTACGCCATCCACGCGGGGGGCGACCGCGCTGGGGTCGGTGACGGCGAGAACCGGCGGCGTGTCCAACAGCACGAAATCGTATTTTTCGCGGAGGACGTCGAGCATCTCTCCGAACCGGCTCTGGGTGAGCAACTCCGAAGGATTGTCCGGCCGGGGTCCGCACGGCAGGCAATCAAGATTGGCGACCGCAGTCTCCTGGATCACCTCGAGGAGGTCGGCGTCTCCCATGATGGCGGACGAGATCCCGACCTCGTTGGAGATGTTGAAGAGTTTATGAACACGCGACCGACGGAAATCGGCATCGACCAGCAGGACCCGTTTTCCCGACTGGGCAATCGTGACGGCGATGTTCGCAGCCAGTGTCGATTTTCCATCGCCGGGATTGGGACTGGTGATCTGGATGACCTTGTGCTGTGCCCCGCGCGTGCTGAAGTACAGCGCGGTGCGGATCGCCCGGAAGGCTTCGGCCGCGCGCGATTTTGGCCGGTGATAGGTAATGATCGTAGGATGGACCGTCGGAGCGTTGTCGGCGTCTTTGGTTCGCTGCGTCGCTGTGATCATCGGACAGTGTCCGATGATCTGCAGGTGCAGCAGATGGCTGATTTCTTCCGGGCTCTTAAAGCTCTGGTCGGCGGCTTCGACGCCATAACCGAGGAGTAATCCGGCGAAAACCCCCAGCAGCCCGCCCACGGTGAGGATCTTGGCCAGATTCGGAGCGACCCGATAGCCGTAACCTGCTTCGCGAAGCATCTCGGCCGAGTAGCCGCCCGTGTCGGACGCCAGGTTGAGGTCCCTGAGTCTTTCGACAACCGTGGCATGCAGCTCGTTGTCCCGGTCGATCTGATCCCGCAAGCGGCGGACACGATCTTCCCAAACCTGAATTTCTTTCGCTTTTTTCTGTTCGTCATCGAGCAGTTTCTGCAATTCGTCGAGTTGCGAACGCTTGGTTTGCAGTTCCAGCTTCAGCGAGTTGATATAGACGGTCAAAAAATCGGCCCTGGGGGCGGCGGTGCCCGGCTGTGCTTCGCCCAGGATTTCCATGAGGTGGCTGCGGGTCATCGCGATCTTTTTGCGCAGCTTGATCACTTGCGGGTGATCTTCTCCGTGTGTCTCCAGCAGGTCCAGCTCCTCGAGCACCAGCGGAAACAGTTGGCTGGAGATGGAATTCACCTGCCGTTGCATGTCCGTTTGATTGCCGGACTGCTCGCCCGCTTGGCTCAGTGTGTGTTGGATCATCATCCGGAGCGCTTCCCGGTCACCGCCTCGCTGTAACGCCTGGTCGATCGATTCAAGTTCGCCGGCGATACTTCGTTCGTCCGCCCTGATCTGGGAAATCTGATGATCCAGCGCATTCACATGGGCCTGGAACGGATTCTTGCCCCGTTCTCCTTCCCAGAGCAGCGGCGCCTGTTGACGCAGTTTGGCATACTCGTCTTCCGCCCGGCTGAGATCTTTGGCCAGTTCGTCCGTGGCACGTGTGAGCAGGTGCTTCATGTCCTGATTCACGTTCTGGAACTGCAATTGCAGGTGCCGCCGATAGCTGTGAATCACCGCGTTGACGATCTCGCCGCACTCCTTGGGGTGAGGGCCTGAAAACCGAACTTCCAGGATGTCCGCCTTTTCGTCCACCTGGTCGACGGTCAGCCCGCCGATCAGGGTATCGACCGGATTCGCGGATCGCCGCAGCGTCTGGGTGTCGGTCAGGTCGTTCTCTTCAATGGCCGACTTGACGATGTCGCGGCTGCGAATCATGTAGGTGTCGTTGGCGAGAAAGTCCTGGCGCCGGACAAACGCCTGCTGTTTCGATCCGGAAATCGGCATCTGCGGCATCTGTTTGATGACCAGCACGCGGCCTTTCGATTGAAAGACCTCCGGTTGCCGCACGAAGTACATGTAACTCAACGCCAGGCCGACAATGAGACCGAATCCAATCAGCCATTTGCGCCGCAGCAGGAATCCGACAATGTCGAATCCCTCATCAGGCGGTTCCTCGGCCATCATCGCTTGTGCGACGTCACGTTGGTCAATCGACACAGTTGCTACCTTTTTCTCTGGGCGGTCACTCTGGATCATGCAATCGGTGTGAACCGAACACGTTTCATCGCCTGGCCGGTAAACTGGCCGCGGCTCACACCGGCTCATTCTCAGAACCGGATCTCGCCCGCAGCGACATTTGACGAGACACGGTCCGCCACCATTTCCACAGAATGGAGATCAGCAACAGACTACTCACCCAAACGTAGGGGCCGGAATACCGGAAGAGGTAAAATCCGAGTTTCACATTCTCCGACAGCACCATGTTCGCACTGGAACGATTCTGCCACCATGTCTCATCTGCGAAACCCGGGTTCGGTGCTGCAACGAACTGTAAGCGGTCAGCGTTGTCACCCATCACGCGGCGAAAGATAAAGCGCGCCCGCCGCGTATGAAACGCGTTGGTGACAACGATGACGCGGTCCTGAGGCCGCGTTTCAAGATAAGCAGATAAGGCGGTGGCATCCTCGAAGGTCGTTCGGCTCGCGCCTTCCAAGCATAGAACCTTGTCTGTTGGAATTCCACGCTGCAACAGGATTCGCCGCAGCACTTCCGCCGTCTGCGGCTTGATCCCGTCCGTAACATCCGCGTTGGCATCGGTTTCCGGAATGAGCACATCTTTGGCCAATCCGGCCTTGAGCACCGCCGCGGCCACGATGGGGCGGTAGGTTTCATCTCCCGGCAGCACGAGCACGTGCTCCGCACAAGCGGGGGCCTCGCCGACATCGAGCCAACGGCACAAGCCCGGAAGGACCGTTGCAGGCCGCGACAGGATCACCCAGCACACCGCCAGGCCAATCAGAACGACGAGCGATTTCACTCCGGGGCGCGGCATTCCGCCTCCCCGTGTGTTGAGACGAACCTCCGTTCGTAGTCATCCGCATCCCACGCGAATGGCTCGCGCTCCGCATCGACGCCGCGCACCATCGTAAAGGCGAGCTGACAACCCGCGTTGAACATGCCCTTCCAGCCGGTCCGGGACTTCCACCAACTGCCCTCGTCGAAACGGTCGTTCGGCAGCCCCAGGATGGACACCCGCGCCACGGGCGACTTTCCTCGGATAGACGCCAACACCAGCCGCAGGTTGCGGCCATGCAACCGGTCGCACAACACGACGGCGTGTGTCTCGGAGGATTCACGCAGTGCTTGCACGATCATCCGGGCCGCGTCATCGATGTCCCGCATGCCTCCGCTGAGAACGCGGACCTTCTCGGCGGGGATGCCCCTCTGCCGCAACTGCTCAAGTTCAATCGCATCGTTGGGAAGCAGAATTCCCGCGGACACCGCATAGCTGGCCCGCCGCTCCAACAGCCAGATTTCTGAAACAGCCCGTTCATCGAACAACGCGGCGGCACGCGGAAGCCGATGATCTCCCCCCAGCACGATGGCAACATCAACCGGCGGAACCGGTTGCTCCGCGACAAGAAACTCCCCGATCGCCTGCAGCCACCACGGATGATACACGACTGCCAACAGGGCGAAACTCAGGATCACATGCCTGCGCGTCACCCGGCGGCCGGGTGCCCGTGGCGTGGTGCCATGTTGTGTCATTCGGGTGTGTTGCAAATTGTCACCGGATGATGTCCGGTCCAGTCGTCTTGGCCCCCGTCGCGCAAGCCTGAGCACGTCAAGCATCGAACAGTTCGGGACCGGCGTTATGAGGATCAAGCGGCATCGGGCGCGA
Source organism: Planctomycetaceae bacterium (assembly GCA_029259845.1). Taxonomy (GTDB): domain Bacteria; phylum Planctomycetota; class Planctomycetia; order Planctomycetales; family Planctomycetaceae; genus JAHBXU01. The sequence goes on from JAJDEI010000079.1 coordinate 48,431, forward strand.
ATCAGCACCCCATCCACCCGGTCGCCACCGTCCTCGCTCCACGTCTCTCGTGGGTAGTCCGACAATCTCTCACCAGGTTACCTAGACCGCCTGATACTGGCGCTCTGTCTTACCGGAATGACCCTCACAGCAGTCGCAGGATTCACGACCTGATGGCCAACTCTGTCGAGTATGGGCTGAAATTGTGACGATGTCTTCCGTATCAACCAATTCTCAGGAGAGTAGGGCTCATGCGGATCTGCTTGCTTGTGACGCTTGTGTTGTTCACTTCAACGATGTCATCGAACAGTGCTCTTGCCCAGAGGAGGAGACTCCAAGATCTCCAAGTGACGATCGAACCCCGGTTCATCACGGTCGGAGAGAACTTCTTCGATCGGATCGGAGTCGACTTTGGCGACACCCCGCCCGGCAATGTTCCACCCCCCTCGAATGTGATTCGGTTGAACATCGACGCGATCCGGATTACTGGTGGTCCCTTCGAGGATGTCTATGACAGCGGAGTGGGAGAATCCGTATCGTTCTGCGTGCCACTGGGAGACGGCGCCGGACGCGTCACGCCGTTCGTTGGTTTTGGCGCGGAGCATCAGCAATGGAACGCGAGGGCGGTAAACTTCAACGGCCCGGGAACCAACTTCGTTCCGGATGGGGACCTCGACGTCGTCGGCGGCTTTGTCCAAGGGGGATTTGAAATTGCACTTCCGACGTTTGGGGGCTTCGACAGCGGTGGGAGTCAAGTCGGGTTCGCCATTCTTTCTGATATCGAAACATTCTTCTTCATACAAGCCGCAACTGGCGCGGGGCAAGTGAATCAGGACTTACGAGCCAGCGGCTTCAATCCCGCCCAACCAATCGTAACGCTCCAGACGAATGCCCCGAACCAGAGCGCAGCGTATGTCAATGGACGGTTTTTGGCGGGATTGGGTGTGAGCAACGGGGCCGTTTCACTGTCCGGCGTTATCACCTACCAACTCCTGGGCACAAAGCTAATTCTCGACGATTGGCGGACGAATCAAAGCGTCGGCATCGGACTCGAGTTCGCCGTGACGACCGACGTTCTGTTCAATCGTCGGAACTGATCTCCGCCCGCAGAGCCCATCCCCGTCCGTATGGTAAGTGGACTCATCCGGTCACGGGCCGGTCGGCTGCAGAACGAAGGCCGCTTCCTCGTTCTCCGTCCGCAGTTCGACTCCTCCGTCCGGCCGCGTGCTCAGCGAGGCCCGGTCGTCTTGGCCGGCCTCCTGTACCATCCATCCCAGACAAGCGGGCAATGCGGACGACGTTGTGAGCGTGAGCACGCGGATTTGCTGACGAACGCCGAAGTCCGGGCAGTACCAGCCTCGCTCGATGGTGATTTCCGCATCGGTGGTCAGCGAGCGTATCTCCAGCGACCGTTCGCCCATCTTGATACCGACCGCATGCGGCGACTCCGAAACAATCGAGGCATCCGGGGCGAGGTGCAGGCGGTCGACGAATTCGTGACGGCCCTTGCCGGTCGCCCAGTCCACACAGAACCACGGCCCCCCTGCCCGGCAGGCCAACCAACGTCCGACGCGCGGCACGCCGATCCGTCGGTAGGCGTCATGCGTCGCGCGGCACCAGTGGAACTCCCCCTCCCGGCCATGCTCCAACGAAGACGGATGCCCCCGATACCCCATCCGGAACCGCGACCACATGTCGCACTGTTCGACTCCGTCAATCTGCAGCACGTTGTGTGCGGCGGTCGACCGGCAATGCCGACGCATCTCGCCGTCCGCGTAGTCGTACACGCCACTGTCGACGAAAACCCTTCGTCCGCCGACCGACGCTTCGAGTGTCAGCAAATCACAGTGTGCGTGGGCCGGAAGTTCGTCCGCTCCCAACGGACCGGCATCGAACAGCAGGTAGTCGCTCCCGTTTCGCCACGTCCAGGAGTCGCCCACGACCTGTGCCGTCGCACCATCCGACGTGCCCGTCGTTGACATGGTGAAGGGACCGGTTGAGGGATCAGCGGAGAGACTCGCGGGCGGGCGGGCTGCTCCTTCAACCTCGGCGAGCAACACATCGATGCGGGGCGTCTCTCCCAGTGCGGTGTCCGAGAGCAGTGCCACCTCGCCGTCCGGATGTGTGACCGCCCGCAGGAACGTTCCCATTCGCTGGGCGTCGTCACGGCAGACGGCCGCGAAATCCGGCCTCGTCTCCGCGACGGCATCCCGAACATCGAGGACCGCACCGAGCATCTGGGCGTGATACATGGGAGACCGCTCGAAGTGCTCGCCCCAGGGCAGGATCTGCTCGGCCAACTGCAGCCGCAACAGATGCTCTGCGGTCGCCAGCCGTTGTTCGGCCACCACTCCCTCAAGAAACGCCCCCGCCATCGCCAGCGTCCGCAGGTTCTCCAGCAGGTGATTGCCGCGCAGGTCCCATTCCAGGTGATGCTCCAGGAATCGAATCTGCCCCTCCAGACTGGCCGCGAACCGGTCTCGCATCTCATCCGGCGGTTCGATGGCATGCCACACCATCAGCCAGACGGCGATTCGCTTCGACAGACAAAACGGATGCCACGCATCCGCCAATGCCCCGGGGCGACCGACCGGGTTCGTCGCAATCCAGTCATCGACGATCGCCCACAAACGGTTTGCGAGGTTTGATGCCGGTTGCGTTGAGCGCGGTTGCGTTAATCCCGTTTGCGGTTCATCACTCGGCGTCGGCAGCAGATCGAGCAAGAACTCGTGGTAGTGCAAATGGAACCGCCACAAATGAGACACCGGCTCCACCGACGTCAGTCTCCAGTCGATGGGAAACGGCAGAACCCGGCGTTCATTGAGAAAGCAAAACTCTCCCGCCACCAACTTGTCCGCCCGCCCACCCGCATCGCTTGCGGTTTCGCCGCTTGCCCCCGCTCGCAGTCTGCGCTGCCGGGTGACGATCGCATCAAAGCCCACATTCCCTCGTGGCACAACGGCGCAGCCGTCGATGTCGACGTACTGGGGATGAGGAACCAGCGGAAACATCCGCCGACGCGCAAGCATTATCCCTCGCCAGACCAGTTGCGAAGGACGGTGTGATTTCAGCAGCCACCAGGTTCTCTGCAATCGCCGCACGAAGGACGGAGCCTCCGCTGCAGCGGCGTGTGAGTTTCTCCCCTTCACGACTCACTCGCCTCTGCGCTGAGCGCCGCGGCACGAGCAGAACTCGAAGCCTCGTCCTCTGATTGGCGACCGACCATTGACCGCCTTCGCCCCGCGGAGTCGTTGCCGTCACCAGATCCGCCCGGTTCGACGATCTCCACCAGCAGATCCAGGTACCGCGACGCCTGACGGTCTCGGCTGAATTCCTCCGAGACGAATGCGCGGCCCGATTTCCCCATCGCCCTTCGCGCCTCGTCATCCCCGGCCAACTGTTCGATGGCGGCCACCAGCGACTCGGCGGACTCCGGCTCCATCGCGATGCCCGCCCCCGCCTGCTGCACGATCTCCCGGGCTTCCCCTTCGACTCCCATGATGATTGGCCGTTCCATCGCCATCGTCTCGAAGATTTTCGACGGGATCACTGTGCTGAACAGCTCGGTTGCGCGTAGATGCACCAGACACGCATCCGACGCCGCGAGCACCGTCGGCATCAGCTCGCGCGGCTGCCGTCCGGTGAAGACGACCGACTCGGACAGGCCGCGCTCGTTCGCCGCTTCCTGCAGTTCCTTCCGTCTGGCTCCGTCGCCCACCATCAGAAACAGGACGACCCGTCGCCCCTCCTCTCGCAGTTGGGCCGCCGCATCGAGGACAACGTCGAGCCCGTGTGCCATTCCGATCGTGCCGATGTAAGAACAGACGAACCGTCCCTCGAGTCCCCAGCGGCGTCGAAACTCGCCCACTCCGTCGGCCATCTCCGGGGAGAACTTCTGCGGGTCGACGCCGTTCATGATTACGGTGATGCGGCTCGTCTCGCTCTCCGGAGATTTCTCGGCGATGCGGTCTCGGTAGCCGTTGCCCACGGTGACGATGTGATCAGCCGCGCGGTACAGGCGTCGTTCGAGCCATTCGAGAAATCGCACCACCGGACCGCCGCGCATCGCACCGACGGCCTGAATCGACTCCGGCCAGATGTCCCGAATCTCCAGCACGAATGGGCACCGCTGGAGCCGGCTCGCCCAGACGCCCGCCCAGCCACAAAAAAACTGGGGTGACGTCGCGACCACAACATCCGGGCGCGGCAACCAGAGCGATGCACAGATCGCGCTCAGCATGTAAGCGACATAATTGGCGATCCGCCGCACCGTCCCCACATTGGGAGCGACATACGTCCACACCCGCACCACCCGCACGCCGTCGACCATTTCGACCTGTTGCCGCAGGCGGTTCCGATAGCCGTCGAACACCACGCCGTCCGGGCAGTTGGGCACGCAGGTCACGACCGTCACGTCATGCCCCGCCGCCGCCCACCGCGCACAATGTTCCGACGTCCGCGCCGCCGGGGCGTTGACTTCGGGAGGGTAGTAGTGGCAGAAGAAAAGGATGCGCATCCGTCAGGACTTTTGCAGAAGCCAATAAGACATACGGCCATGTCCGGTGAGTTGCTTCGTCAGCGACGGTTGGTCGTGCCACAAGACGTTCGGGAACAGGCTCCGCAGCATTGCGTCGGCACGTCGCCATTGATACGTGTGAGGGTGGGCGACAAACAGCCATTCCTCGGGACGACGCCAGCGGTTGAACTTCCATTTCAGCTCCCCCAGCGTGGAGAGCGTGCTCACCGAGAACGCCAACAGGCCGCCCGGTTTGAGCACCCGACGAATCTCCTTGAGGATCGACTCGGGCGACTGGGCGTGATCGACGACGTTGATGCAGGCCACCAAATCGTACGTGTCGGAATCAAACGGCATGGTTTCGCCCGCCGTCTGCACGTAGTTCACGCGGCTGCGAAGGTCGTCCACGTACGCCTGGAGAGCCGCGTCCGGCAGATCAATCTCCAGCCGCGGCAAGGGATCCAGACCGTCAATGCTATCGACAAATTCCGACAAATGCGGGGCCAGAAAACCGAGCCCGAAGCAACCGACGCCCGCCTCCAGCGCCTTGGCCACCGGCTTGACAGGAAGGTGCTTCCGCAGCGGTCCGGCCATCGCGGAATGCTCGACGAGTTCATACAGAATCCGTGAGACGCTGGCCGTGTCTTTCACCCAGTTGACAAGCTCCTGCTCCTGGGCGTGAGCAAACTGTTCTGTTGAAATCGACATGATCTTACTCTCGGGAGGTGACCGGCTCTGCCGGCGGCGATGTCGCTGACAGGGTTTCGCGAATCGTCGCCGGGAGTTGCGTGTGGTACCGATCCCAGGAGAACTCGGCGGACCGAGTCGCAGCAGAGGCGGATAGGGATCGCAGCAACGGTTTGTCGTCGATCAGGCCGCTGAGGCGGTCAACCAGTTCGTCGAAACTGTGGGGAGCGATGATGTAACCGTCCAGCTGGTCCCGCACGACCGATCCGGCGTTCGGCGTCGTGATGACCGGGAGTGCGTGGGACATGGCTTCGTAGCAGACATTGGCCGACCCTTCGGCCAACGTGGGCAGCACGAACACGTCCGCCCATTGATAGTGCTTGTGAACGTCCGACCGGGAGACCGGTCCGACCAACTCCACATGCTGCCGCAGCATCCGCACAACCGCCTCCTTGACCCGAATCGGCCCGACGACTCGAACCTCGACGCTCTTTGGCCCGAGTTGCCGCGCGGCTTCCAGCAGGTAGGGGACGCCCTTGCGAAGCTCGACGGTGCCCACAAACAGCACTCTCAGCGGCCGGTTTGACTGTTGGCCGATTGGTTGTTGCGATGCTGCCAGCCCCTCGTTTGACGCAACGACGGGGGAATCGTAGCCGTAGGGCACGACGCGGCATCGTTCGGCCGGTCCGCCTGTGGCACGCACGCTCTCGACCACGAACTCGGAGCCGCAGATGATCGTATCGGCCAGTTCCCATTCCTCGGCTTCGCGGTCGGCAAGCAGCCGCCAGCGCGCGTCGGGCTGCGGCTCTTCCCAGTCCGGCCACCGCTCCCGTTCCTCGGCCAGCACGGTTTCCACAAACTCCCACGGAGCCATCGTCTGATCGAGGACCGTCCTCAGGCCTTCTTTGCGGGCCTGCCGAAAGATTTCGACGGCAGCCGCATTGAAGCCGTACACCGTATCCGCCCCTTCAAGGCCGTGCCCAACGACGGCGTCTCCGAAGTCGCGGTTGGCGCGAGCCCAATGAGCGTACTGGCCATCCTGTTTTCGCCGCGAGCGCTGAGTCACCGCTCGCAACGCAAGCCGGTCGAAGGTTTTTACCTGATCGGCGGAAACCGCAGGGATTCGCCGGTCCCTGATGCGAGCCAGCGGACGTCCAAACAGCGACTGCGGCAGAAGCGTCATCGCCCATGCTCCCAGACCGCGATTGGCACACCAATCCGTGTAGACGGCGTGCAACATCCCCGCCTTATGGAAAGCGACTGGGACCGCATAGTGCCGCCGCGCGCCGATCTGAGCGACCACGACGTTCATGTTGTCGCGTTGGTTCCTTCCGGCTTGACAGCCCGCACGTACAAACTGAACGGCACGGCGGGGGTGTCTGTGTCAAATGTCGCCCACGGAGCGAGCAGGGCAAATGTCGGCAATCCGAGCAGCAAGCCACCCACGTTCTGGACGCGGGTGATCGGCTCGTTACACAGATGCCGGATCGGTCCGCCGAGACCGATCGGCTCGGAGAGTTCAAACCCGATCGGCTGCAGGAGCTCACGATACGTGGCCGCCGTATAGCCGGGGCGCACATGTCCGCCGGTTTCGTCCGGGTCGAGCGGGTAGTTCTTGTGGAACCGGTGGTCGGCATTCGGACAGCACAGGTGCAGCGCGCCCCCCGGCTTAAGGATGTTGAAAAACGACCGGCAGACCTGTTCGTCCCCCTTGATATGCTCCATGACTTCGCAGCAGATGATCTCGTCGAACGTCTCGCCCATCGATTCGATGTCATACAGGTTGACGTCGCGGAACGAGAGCCGCTCTTCCGGAATGCCGTGATACTGATTGAACAGCTCCCGGTTCCGAATCACCTCGTCTTTGATCGAGACGCCGATGACGCGGTTTCCTTTGAGGTACGCCTGATGGGACAACATGCCGTTCCCGCATCCCGCATCGAGAACGAGCCGTTCCTCACCATTCTGCGGCTGTCCAAAGTACCCCGGCATTACCTGATTCCGCAGCCGCGCATTGAGGTTGAGCCCCGGAAACAGGAGCCACTTCAGTTGCATTTTCATTCGTTCAGCCTTTGTTGTCGCGTTGTCCGCCGGACATTATCTTCCGGACATCGTCTTCCGTTCACCGAAGACCGTTCACTTTGCTCTGCCGCAAGATTCCCGATTCCGTTCCCGGGCGGTTCCCCGTTTCAGTCGTTCCCAGCTTGGCTGTCACATTTCGTGTGACGCAAATTTATTACGCCAAGGGCGTTCAACAGCACAGCCCAGGGTCAGCGGCGTCGCCGCGCCACCCTGGGGAATTGTGGACGACAACGACTCGAACCCTGAAAGGGTTCCACAACTCGAACGCGAGATGTTTCCTGGGAAAACGACGATTGTTTAACCCTTTCAGGGTTGTGGGTTCATTCGATGTCCCCCCCAGGGTGCGCTCACTTCGTTCGCGACCCTGGGCTGTGATGTTGAACGCCTTCGGCGTATTTGTGTGACGGAAATTCATCGTCGTTGTCTGATCTGAAAACTATAGAGTTTTCTCTTGCGACGATTGTTCGGCCATCAGACCGTTCTGGGAACGGTCGTTAAACGACGGCCGTTGTCATGGCCGACCGTCGATTGCAGGTGCCGATGCCTTTTTCTCAGCGAGGAACTTCGCCTCCGCCAGCTTGACAGTGATGTGAATTTCGTGGGCGACTCGCAGCAAACAGAAATACACACCCGCCCGGCCATCGAGGAACCCTGCCCGGATGACGTACAGATACACGAACCGGGCGACCGGGCGAAACCCGAAGCGGGCCGCCAGACGCTTGAGGCAGCGACGGCGACGCAGCGGGTCGCGGGCCAGGATGTCACCCAGCGCGAGCGGCTCGGTCCGCAGCCGTTGGATCAGCTCCACTTCATTCGACGAGTAGCGGTTGTGCCGGGCGACCCAATGCTCGATGCCGTTTGAGAATCCGTAGTGGTCGTACGGCTCCTCGACATGCCCCAGCGGGCCGTCGGTGATTTCGCGCTGGCCGTGGCCTTCCTTGCGATAACGGACCTCGCCCCGCCTGAGCAGCCGCAATTGCCATGTCGGGTACAGCGAGCACCGTTTGACCCACGTCCCCAGGAACCAGTTGCGGCATGTCAAATAGAAGCCGACGTTGTCCCCCGGGTTCTCAATCGCCTGACGAATCCCGCCCTCACAGTCCGCATTACAGTGCTCGTCCGCATCGAGAAACAGCACCCACTCGTGTCGCGGTGCCGTTTCGTCAAGCGCCCAGTTTCGCTGATCGCCGAAGTCCTGAAACGCATGCTCAAACACCCGCAGATCGGACCGCGCCGCATGAGCCCGGTCGATCGTGTCGTCGGTGCTGAACGAATCGACGAGGATCACATCGTCGGCCCACTCGACAAACGAGAGGCACGCGGCGATTGTCTCCGCCTCATTGAACGTCAGGATGATGACGCTCACCGGAAACCGCGAGTGGGGCGATGATGTGCTCACGTGATCACGAAGTCCGGCGCGGAGCCGCCACGGATCAGCCATCGATACAGTTGCAACGTCTGTTGCGCCACAATGTCCCAGGTGAACCGTTGTTCGATCAACTGCCGTCCGCAACGGCCCATTCGCTGCCGCTCGTCGTCGGACAGGGCCATCAGGCGGCCCAGGCCCTCGGTTGTCGCCTCGATATCAGGTCGAATGATCGCACCCGCTCCTGCCGATTCCACTTCCGGAAAGTTACAGCCCGGGGTAATCATCACGGGGCAACGCGCGGCCATCGCTTCCAGCACGGCCATGCTGAAGCCCTCGGAGAACGACGGCAGCGTGAAGACGTCCGCCGCCCGACGTGCCGCGCGGGCCATCTCCCCCTGAAGGTTCCCGGTGAACGTCACCCGTTCCCCGACCGCCGCCTCCGCCACGATCGTTCGTGCCGACGCCTCGAACCCATTGTCCGGACCCGCGACGACCAAATGCCAGTCCGGGAATTCGGAGGCCAGTCGCGACCACGCCTGCAGCAGATGTTCGAGCCCTTTCTTCACATGCAGCCGCGCCATGAAAAGGACCAACCGCTTGTCGGTCAGTTCCGGATGGGCCGCCTCCAGCAGGCTCCGCTCAGCCGGCTGGTCAAGGACATCGAGGTCGACCCCATTGGGAATGACGGCGACCGGGGCGGTGATGCCATACTGCCGAATCCCCTCCATCTCAGCGCGGCTGTTCGTATGCAGGCAGTCGGCTGCCAGAAGCTCCTTCCGCTGAAACAGCGTTTCCACGAGTCGCTTTTTCCACTTGGCATGCGCCAATGCCCACGGTTCCAGAGCCCCATGTGCCGTGATGACGACCGGCTTGCCGGCCCGCCGCGCCATCCGCGAACTGTAGGAGTTGGGCAGCATCCACAGACTGTGATTGTGGACGACGTCGTGGCCGGCGACCGCCTCACGCATGATCGGCTTGAGCGCGGGCGACCAGGAGAGCCCCCCCATCCACAGCCCCTTCGCCGACATCCAGCGGCTGGGCGGCTCGAAAACCTGGCCGATCGACGGCGCTCCCCGGCCCCAACAGTCAGCAGCGTAAACATCAACCGGAGCGCCGGCTCGTCCGAGAGCAGCCGCCGAATCTCGCATGATCCAGGCGACGCCGTTCGCCAGCGAGTAGAGGCCGCCGACAACAAACATCGGCTTCAGTGCCGTCATTGCCGGCTCAACAAACGCGGTCGAATCAACCGACGCCGCCGGACCAGCGGATGCGGCCGAGACGGAGCGGGATTCCGATGATTGAGAGATTGCCGTCATGGTCGACACGCCGCTGCGACTGCCCGATGGAAACGCTCAGCCCCGTTCACCGGGGAGAATTGTTCGACCAGCGCCCGGGAGCGCTCGCCAAACGCGGCGCGGTCTTCCGGATGCTCGATCAAATGCGTCATCGCTGTTGCAAAGCCTTCGACATCGTCCCGCTCGAGGACGAATCCGCTCTTGCCGTGCTCGACAAGGTCGCGTGCCGCGCCGGTCTGATGCGTCGTGATGATCGGCAGCCTCGCAGCACACGCCTCGTTGATCACGACTCCCCAACCGTCGTGCCGCGAGGGAAACACGAACACATTCGCCGCCGCAAAGATGGCCGGCAACTCCTGTTGCGGAACGTGTCCGGCAAAGTGCACGCGGTCGCGAAGGGGACTCGGAACGGACGCTTCATACTCCGCCCGGCAGGGACCGTTTCCCAACAACAACAGTGCGACATCAGGGCGGTCTGATACCGCCTTTTCAAAGGCGGCGATCGCGACGTCAACCCCCTTCCGCTCGTTCATCTGACCCGAAAAAAGAAAGACCGTCCGTCCGCCGAACCCATAACGCTCCCTCACGGCAGCAACGTGGGTTGCATCGACGGCCGCATAACGATCGATGTCGCAACAATAAGGCAGCACGTCCAACGACTGTTCCGGCACGCCTTGCGAAGCGTATGCCTCCCGGGCGGCGGTGCCGATGCCGATCACCCGATGTGTCGAGCGAAGGACGGCCTGTTGGATGAAGGTGCGCACCCAGCGGACAGGCCGCGACATCAACCACCGGGGCGACCAACTCGCCTGCTGGCGACTTGCGGGTCGAGGACGCTCAAACCAGACCACCCAGACCGATCGCCGCAGCGTCAGCACCAGCGCGCACATCAGGAATGTGAGACTCGTATACAGTCCGGAAAGAACATAACAGTCGCTGCGGCCGAGAGCACAGTCCCAGACCGCTCGCGGATGAAACTGCAGTTCTTCAGGAAAGAATCGAGGCATCACACTCATCACCACGCGGCTGTGGTACCGCCGAGCGGACGCCGAGCCGGAGGGGCTTCCCGGTTGCAGGAAACGAACCTCCAACTCCACGTCACGCCGATCGGAAATCGCGGACAGGAGTTCCGATTGATACGGACTGGGGGCGTTGGTGAGCAGCCAAACTCGCACCGTTTGCTCAGTCACAGCATCGTTCAAAGGGGACTCGGTCCCGTCCACCGAGACGGCATCGGCGCGCTGATCCGGGTGTGTCAACGGGTCGCTAACGAGTCTCATAACTGGCAGCCACCGGTTCGCGCAGCGGAGGGTTCTCCAAAGCAGGATGGGCCCGTCGAGCGGGCATGCGTCGATCGTTCACATTCCATCTCCAGAAGACGGTCGTCAGCACGACAACAAGAATGACACGATACAACCAGGCCCCCAGACTTTGGACAATCAGATGGACCGACAGGATCATGATCTCGAAGTAGAGCAGCGTCCACAGCCCGCCGCGGTTGACCCATCGTTTCCAGGCGGTGGAAAAGAACAGCCCCAGCAGGAAGGCAACGCCGATGCATCCCCACGAAAACTCCAGAAACAGGTCTGCCACAAACCCGCCGGCGGCTCCGCCCGCCGGTTCGAATCCCACGGTGTCTAACCATTGGCTCGTCGGAATTCCAGACTTTCCCGGATCGGTCCGCATCCAGTCGAGCCCGACATCTTCGTACTTGGTCGGCCAGATGAACCGCGGGATGGGCCGGATGATGAACGTTGCGAAATAGCGGGTCCCCCAGTAGTGGTGCATGTACTTCGCTGAAGTCAGGATCGTGGCCGATGCGACGACGTACTCGTCGCCGTAGTTGACTTCGGGAGTTGACCACAGTTGCTCGACAAATGAGGTGTCGATGTCTTCCTGCCACGGGCGAAAGAGATTCCCGCGGTTCGCCTGCAATAACAGCAGCATGCAGCCCAGTGCCACCATTCCGGCCGCCACGACGCTGAGCCGTGGACGCCGGCTGTGAATGATGCACCAGCTCCCGAACAACGAACACGCCACGAGGAACATCGGTCCGCGGCGTCCGCCCAATGTGGCCATGACGATCTGCGGCAGCAAGATCGCCACCATCAGCGCCCAGCGCCGAAACGTCATGCGGCGGCCTTGAAATGCGAACGCCAGGATAAAAATGGCCGGATAGGACAGCATGGGCATTTCGCCGATGTATCCGCTGGGTGACATCAGTTGCGGTTTGGCCCGGGAAAACACGCGGACCCATCCGCCGGAATAGTCAACCATGTACGCGAAACCAGCGCACGAGATGACCCCCAGAACCATCGCCAGCATCGCCATCCGCTTCCGCGCCCGGGGAGTGAGCTGCTGCCGCAGAAACGTGAACCGGTTGTCCACGCGAGGTTTGCGGCACCGCCACGTGCACCCGATGCAAAATGCCGAGACAGCCAGAAAATTGATGACATGAACAGGGACCAACCGCTCGGGGTCCGGGAAGACCGAGACCAGAGATCCCGTGGAGACGCGCATCAAAGGCGAGTAGACGTAAACGTACAGCAGCATCGGCCCCAGAATCGTCAGGGGAAATAGAGGGTCTTTGGTCTTCATGTAGCCATAGAGCGACATCCCGACGATGACGACTCCGGTGATGAGAATCAGCGGTTCCAGCATGTTGCCAACCTCCCTCGGCGTGGCGGGCAACCGGGTCTTGTTCGCGGATGAATCAAACCGACCTCCCCCCTGCTGATTGATTCACCGGAGAATTCGCTGACGAATCCTGCTCCGTCGCAGTCCGTGCATTTGTGCGCATCGCATTCACAAGACGGTCGGCACAATGCTCCCAACGAAACGCGGCGGCCCGGCGACGGCCCCTGACGAGATAGCGATCACGATCGGCATCCCCCTTGATCAGACAAGCCATTGTCTCTGCAAGTTGGTTGGCTGAGTTCGGATCGACGAACAGTCCGTTCTCGCCGGCGACTTCGGTTAATGCGGGAATGCGGCTGCACACCGCAATCGTCCCGGCCGCCATCGCTTCCAGGGCCGGAATTCCGAACCCTTCGTACCGGCTGGGGAACGCGAGCGCCAAGGCATGGCTCAACAGGATCGCCTGATCCTCATCTGGGATATACCCCAGCAGCCGCAACGACGGATCCGGCTCCGTCGCAGCGGTCGCCTCGTACTCCCGTAATAGGTCTCGGTCGTGCCGACGGCCGCTGAGCAGGATCGGCACCCGGTGTCCCGCTTCCCTCAACAGGCGTCCGGCGGCCATCAGCAGGTCGCCCCCTTTGCGGCGGGTCAAACTGCCCGATGAAAAGAAGTAACCCTGAGGACGAACGTCGTACTTCTCCAGCACCTCGTGATCCGACTCTTGCGGCTCCCGGAAATAGAGGTCCGAAACACCGTTGCCCACCACGACGATCCGGTCGGGATCAAAGTGAAAACGGTCCACCAGCCGCCCTTTCGTGAACTCGGAAACTGTTGTGACCAGATCGGCGCGGCGAATCCGCTTGAGCGACTGCGACCAACGCCATCGGCTTTGCCACGACGGCTTGTTGTTCAGCCCGTCAATCTGCGGCTCGACGGTCAGAATGTCGTGGACGTTGACCGCCAGCCGCACGTTTCGACAGGCAACCGGTTGCTCCTTCGAGCAATACAGCCAATCGATCCCGTCCACCCACCGGTCGACGGGCAAACACCGGGCGCCGATGAACATCAGACGTGTGAGCCGGTCGCCGCCCGGCAGGCGGTGGACGACCGCCTGCCCGATGCGGTCAGCAGCGATCTCTTCGGCAACGTGGCAATCAGTTTGTGAAGCGACCAGAGACAAGTCCACATCGTCCCGTTTCCCGATGGCCCCGACCATTTCCAATGCATGGCGTCCGACACCGGTGGAACGCCGTGTTCGGTCCCAAGGGGAAAAAAAGAAGCCGATGCGAATCACGTCCCGTCTCCCGGAGCGCGTGGAGAACTGAGCAGCGAAGCGTACACATCACAAACGTCCCGCGCAACACGCTTCAAACTGAAGGCGCCACGCACGCGTTGCTCGCCGCGCCGGCCCATCGCGATTCGCATCCCCGGGTCGTCGGCCATTCGCTGTAACGCCTTCGCCAGCGAACACGGATCGCGGGGAGGGACCAGAATTCCTTCGACGCCGTCATCGATCACTTCCGGAGTTCCCGCGACACATGTGGCAACCACAGGCACGCGCATGGCCATCGCCTCCATGACGACCAGCGGAAGGCCCTCCGACAGCGACGGCAGCACGAAGGCGTCCAACCCCGAGTAAAATGCTCGCATGTCGTCAACTTGCCCCAGGAATTCGACCTCTTCAGCAACGCCCTTCTGACGGCAACGTTCTTCGAGATCTCCGAATGACCGCCCCGTACCCGCGATGCGGCACCGGAACGGGATCGACTGCGACTTCAACTGCCCTAATGCGTCGATGAGAAACTCCACCCCCTTCTGCGGTGCGAGCCTCGCCGCTGTACCCAGTTCGAGACGGTGATGCGTGTCCGCTTGTCCGTTCCCCGAAGGGTGAAACCGGTCAAGGTCGACGCCGTTTTGCACGACGGCCACGTCGTCCTCATCCCATCGCATGTGCCGGCAAAGATGGCTCCGCACGGAATGGGAAACGGCAATCGTACGGACGTTTTTGGGAGAAAGGTAACGTCGCGTGATCCCTCTCCGCACTCGGTGTTTCAATCGCGGCGATTCCAACCAGTCGGCGGTGACATGAATGTGCGCCACCTGTCGCAACTGGGTCTTTCGGGCCGCCAGTGCTCCGATGATATCCGCGTCCCAGCCATGCGTGTGGATCAACGCCGGCTGCGTCTCGGCAATCACGCTCGCCAGTGAGCGGCTGGTTCGCCACAAAACATCGGGGCGGCTGTATCGCCCATCGTAGCCCACCTCGTAATCAGCCCGCGCAGTGAGCGGTGATCCCGCGGTCTTTCCCAGAGCGCAAAGGCGAGGAGGGACGGACATCATCTCGGACATGCCTTTCAAAAGGTCCAGCACGACCCGCTGACCTCCCCCGTACATCGTCCCGGAGACAACATGCAGCACCAAATCTGACACCATTAGTCCGCCAATGCGACAACGTGGAAAAAATCCGCCATGTCGATCGCGGCTTCCTCCCACGGCACGAACACGCGCTGACTGGCCTTCATGACCTGCGAGGCGAGGAGACGGTACCCGTTTTCTCGCAGCACCGTCAGCACACTTTGTGCGTCTTCACCGAGGTCCTTCAGGTAGGGGGGGTGCACTTCGATGTAACAATCCGGCCGATGCCGCAGCACCTCACGGGCCCCCCGCAGAGCGGCCCCTTCACTCCCATCCACATCAATGAACAGCACATCCGGCAGCCCGTGCTCCGCTGCCAACTGGTCAATCGTGATCGCCTCGACCCGGACCGTCTCCAGCACATCGCGGCCGGAGGAGACGCGACCGGATACGCTGAACTCCAAGGTCCCTGCCGCCTCCGCAATGGCCGCATGCCGGAGCACGAGCTGCGGGCAACCGTTGAGCGCGCGATTGTTGACGGCAGCTTCATAGTCGAACGGATTGGCTTCCACCGCCACCACTTGGCCCGTCTCTCCCACGACCTTGCCCAGGACCAGCGCGACAACCCCCTGATGCGCGCCCAGATCGAACACGCGCGCCCCCGCCTTCAGCCGCCGCTCGCTCAGCAGCACGATCTCCGGATCGAGATCATGATCGCAGCCGTACCACTGCGCCCCCTTCTCGTCGACCAGTTCCAAGCTCAGCTCATGCTCACCGTACCACACGACCGTCCGCCGCTTGGCGAACCGCGCCCGCCGTCCTTTGTGCAGCGCCGTCCGCAGCTTCCGCTGCACAAACTGCGGCAGAATCGCCCGACCAATCAATTTACAGGTTTCTCGAAGAGACATGGGAGTCGTCACTTCTGTCGTGATCGTCGTGGTATCAACTTGTGTAAAAGTCGTTCAAACCGATGCGGATTCCTGCAAGTTTCCGTGATGGACGCGCACGCAAACACGCCCTACATCCACAAGGGTGATCGCTCATCCGTTTGGAAGGATGCATTCCAACGTGCCCGAACACTCCATGGCACTTCATCTATCGCTGCGTCGGAGCGACCCAGTGCAAAGGTTTGGGAATCGCCCCGTCCGGTGCCGCGAGCGGCCCATGCCCTGGCAAGGACCGGTACTTCTGATATGTGGCTTTAGATACCGGGGCTCGTTCCCGACGATACTGCCAACTGGCTCCCCAACCTGACGCCACGGCATGCAGCTTGGCCGGAAGCGTCCTCATTCCAAACCGGTACAGAACGAGCTGCAACGAATCCGCCAGCATCCGAGGTAAGGCATAAGGATGAGGGACGTTGAGATAGTTAAACAAGACTGTGTTGCGACAGCCGTAGTAATTCACACGCTCTCGCTCACGGATAGGACTGTAAAGGTGCACGAGAGGTGGCGAATCCCCGTAGATAATGTCCCATCCATCATTCAGTAGACGGACGCTGAGGTCTCGCTCCTCAGCCTGGTGAACGAGTAACTCCCGGTAACCTCCCACGTCCAACACGACTTGCCGACGCAAAGCGTGCGCACACCCAATGTAGTTGCGAAGTACGGTTCCGGTTGGCAATGGAGCCATTCGCCCGCTGCCTCGGTCGCTTCGCGGCTCGGTATAAGGTAGCGCGATGGCTGCTGCATTCGGGTACTCCTGAAACAACTCGACCACACGAGCCACTGTGCCGGGGTCCGTAAAATACGCGTCGTCGTCGATGGATAGTACAAACTCGCCAGTAGCATCTCGAAAGCCCTCATTGCGTCTAACAACCAATCCCTTTCGCACCTCATGCCGAATGATTCTCACCTGCGGAAACACTGACCGTACAGCTGCGGACGTATCGTCATCCGACGCATCGTCATAGACGATCACCTCTAAGGTTTCGTAAGACTGGCTTAAGCATGAACTCAACGCGCGCAGCAAGTCGTGGCACCGGTTGCGGCTGGTGATGACAATAGTGACGATAGGACTGGCCATCAGGGGCGGTCTGACTTGACGAGCAGAGCGTGGGGCACAACCGAAAGGTGGTGTGGCACCTTACAACCCGTGCGACCGGCGAAGTGGGCGCCACGGCTGATCGGCAGCACGATTCTTGAGCAGCGGATTGTTCCGACGAGAGAAGTGGAAGAGGGCAGGTTCATTCTGACTATAGCAGGAGGAGGGAAAGCTTCTTCTGCTGTCACGAAGCGAGGACGAAGCTGAGGGTGTGTCAGGGGCAGGCAATGTGCGGGTTGAGTGTGGCTGGTATTCTAAGGAATACCAGGTCAGAAAGATCGTCACATCGGCATGCGTGCGTGCCAGTCGCACCAGAATCCGTAAGGGGGGACAGGGCCCATGTCAAAATATTGGCGGCGCTGCCACAACAACAACTCCTCTGCTGAATTCGTATTGAGCCACGGATCACTTCCGAGATCGTCTCCAAAAGGGCCGCTTGCTCCAAGCGGGAAATCGAAGCCGAACTTCTCTTTCAGGGCGACACGCGTCGCCCGCTTGGCGAGACTGTAATTGCTCTTGTATGGTCGCCGAAACGCCTTTCGCAATGTGGACCATGCTGTCAATGGGTGGGCATCGTAAATCGTCCTATGCCTTTGGAGAACAGCTAAGCTCGGCTGGTCGACGAGTTTGAATCCTTCGTAGCCAAGATGCGCCAACCTTCGAAGCGTCTCCAACGCTTCCTGCTCGGATGGGCGTGTGATGCCAGAGCCACATTCGGATTCAACCGAGATAAATGGGGGAAGAGCGGTGGTTCCATCTAGTGTGGAGAGGCAGATCGCATCATGTCCCTCGATATCGATCTTACAGTAGCTCGGCACCCCAAATTCGTCGAAGAGGGATTCTAACCGTCGGGTCGGTACCTCAATGCTTCGCTCATGGCTATCGCGGCGATTGGCAATGGCGAGGTTGAGGGAAGTCCAAACAGTGTTTGTGCTGAGGTGGAGTTGAACCGCCTTGTGGTCTGTGTCCGCTACAGCGGCATGCACTAGAGTAAGGCGCCCACTGTGAATGTAACATTGATACCTTTGGGCTGCGGCCTCAATATTGCGGGGATCTGCATCAATGGCGATGACGCGGTAGCCTTTGTGGAGATAATAGGCCGTATCTTCACACTTGTGGAACCCAACGTCGAATATCAAGTCATCGCACATGGTGGGAGATGAAGGTTGACTTGGTGGTCAACAACGGCAGTTACCGGGAGATTGTGCCGAGATCGCATCGGCAGTGGCCGATGCCTACGAAGCTCGTTGCTCCAGCCAGGCAATGGTTGCGGCGAGTCCCTCTTCGAGACTCACCTGGGGGGCGAAGCCGAGGCTGCGGATTTTGCTGATGTCCGCGTACCATTCGGCGACGTCACCAGCGAACGAGTGTCCCGTGGTGTGCAGGTCCAGATCGGGCTTTCCCATCAGGCGGCACATCAGCCGCGCGAGGTCGAGGATCTCAACCGGTTGGCTCGATGCGAGGTTGTAGTCCTCTCCCGGTTGGCCCGCACGCGCCACCGCGACGAAGCCGGCAGCCGCATCGTCGACGTACAGAAAGTCGCGCACCTGACGCCCATCCCCGAGAATCTCCATGCTCTCGCGGGCGTTGCGAATCTTGTGGAAAAAATCATAGATCGCATACCGCGACATCCCCGGGCCATACGCATTGAACAGCCGCACCACGCGGATGTCCAGATCGTAGCAATGGTGGTAGGCGTAGCAATATCCTTCACACGCCAGTTTGCCGGCACCGTACGGTGAGCTAGGCCTCTTGGGGGACGCCTCCGTATGCGGAAGCGGCGAGCGCGGATCGTAAACCGACGACGACGACGAAAACACCAGCGATGCCCCCGCGCGACGGACCGATTCGAGCACCTCCATCGTCCCCAGCACGTTGACGTCAAAATCATCGCGCGGCGATTTCACTGATCCGGAAACGCTCGTCTTCGCCGCCAGATGAAAGACCACCGTCTCCGGCGTGAGCACGTCGTCCAACGCTCCGGGCTGCGTTAAATCGGCATGAAAGAATGGACAGTCGAACGAACCCTCAACGCAGTCCACCGCGACTGTCGAGACCTCCTGATGCAACAGCCGCTCGACGACCTTGCGGCCGACCAATCCGTTGGCTCCGGTAACGACGGCGTGCTCCTTCATCGGGTTCCTTTCGCCCGCAGGGCGGTTTGGTAAGTTTCGCCAATGACGTCCACCATCCGCTCGGTCGTGAAGTGGTCTCGAACCCGGGTCCGTGCAGACGCCGCCATTCGTGACAGCGAGCCGGCATCGTTCAGCAACGGCTCGATGCGATCGGACAGCGCCCGCGCGTCCCCCGCCGGCACAAGATGGCCGTCGACACTGTCCCGAATCGCCTCGCCCGCGCCGCCCACATCAGACGCCACCACCACACACCCGGACGCCATCGCTTCCAGGATGGTCGTCGGCAGTCCCTCCGCAGTGACCGAAGGCACCACGAACAGGTCGATCGCCTGATAAAACTCGCCGACGTCCGGCACCCAACCGACGAACTCCACGTGCTGCGTCAGACCTCGCCGCTTGACGAGGGATGCCAACTCGTCTCTCAGAGGGCCTTCGCCGGTGACTTTGAGCCGCACGTCACCTCCCCGTTCAACCAGCAGGGCCATCGCGTCGATCAGAAACCGATGCCCCTTTTCCTCGGCCAAACGCCCAGCCGTCCCCAACATCAATGGCCCGTCGCTGCCGGTCCGATCCGACCGTCCGGCGAATTGTTCGCAGTCGATCCCGTTGGCGGCGACCGCCACGTTGTCCGGCGCGTAATCCATGTGCTGACAGGCGAACTCCTTCGCCGCCTGCGAGACGGCGACGAACCTCGTCCCTGCACGTCGAAACGCTCGCCGGGTCGCCCAGCGACGCAGCCGGTGCACCAGCCGGTCCGACGCCTGCCAATCGCGGCGGTCGACCACATGGCTGATGTGAGCCGCTCCGCGGCGATGATTGGCCAAGGCAGACACATAGTCCGAAACCCATAAGTACGAATGCACAACATCCGGCCGCACGTCGTCAATCACCGTTCGCAACCGGCGGACGCACTGACTTAGCGCCCACGGGTTACGGTACTCCCCTTCAAAACCGAGATAGATCGGTTCGACTTGCTGCCGGTATTCGTCGTCGGTTTGTTGTTCCGATGTCAGCACGCACACCTGCGACTGCACGCCTCGGCGGGACAATTCCTTCACCGACCGCATGAGCAGGTTGGGCGTCCCGCCCAGGCTCAGGCGATCAATGACATGCAGCACACGCAAACCGCCCGGTTCGAAGCCGTCGCGGCTGCCGTCGCCGTTCGACGACGAGGCTTTCCCGACCGCCGGCTCGGAAGCGACCGCTGCGGTTGTCAATTCACTGTTCGTCATGCCCTCAGTTGCATACGGGCCTTGATGGTGGCCGTTGGATGTTGCCGAAACGGGCACGGCTATGAGGCCGTGCCGGGGGAGAGTTGGCCGCCAATTTCCTGGTACAGCCGTTCGCGGCGGGCCAATTCGCAGTCGTGGTCGACCATCAGTTGCACAAGCTCGGTGAAGCTTGTCTTCGGCGTCCAGCCCAGCACCTCACGGGCTTTGCCGGGGTCGCCGCACAAGTGCAGCACCTCGGTCGGTCGCAGGTACTTGGGGTCGATGCGGACGTAATCTTCGCCGTTTAATCCGACGCGGTCGAAGGCTTCCCTCAGGAAGTCGCGGACCGAATGGCTCTCGCCGGTCGCGATGACGAAATCGTCCGGTTCGTGGTGCTGCAGCATCATCCACATCGCCTCAACGTAATCGGCGGCATACCCCCAGTCCCGTTCCGCATCGAGATTGCCGAGCGAAATGTCGGTCTGCATCCCTTCTTTAATCCGCGCCGCCGCGAGCGTGATCTTGCGGGTGACGAAATTCTCCCCCCGCAAGGGCGACTCATGATTAAACAGAATCCCGTTGCAGGCGAACAGGCCGTATGCCTCCCGATAATTAACCGTGTGATGGAACGCGGCCACTTTCGCCGTCGCATAGGGGCTGCGCGGGTGAAACCGCGTGTTCTCGGACTGAGGGACAGTGCCCGGCAACCCGCCGAACATCTCACTGGTGGACGCCTGATAGAACCGCACCGGCTTCCGCTGGTTAAGCAACCGCATCGCCTCCAGCAGGTTCAAGCATCCCTCCGCATTGGCCGCCTGCGTATAGCCCGGCTTATCAAAGGAGACCCGCACATGACTCTGCGCGGCGAGGTTATATATCTCGTCCGGCTCCAGTTCCATGACGACCCGAATCAACGCTGCCGCATCGGTCACGTCGCCGTACTGCATCGTGATCCGATCGGCAGACTCCGGCATCTCCTCCTTGAGTTGGTCGATCCGCCGCCGGTTCATGCTGCTCGTCCGCCGCACGATCCCGTGCACGTCGTAACCCTTTTCGAGCAACAACCGCGTCAGGTAATACCCGTCCTGACCAGTGATCCCCGTCACAAACGCTCTTTTCATGGACTGTCTCAAACTTCCGATGTCATTGTTCTTGAGGCAAAGTGCTCGTTCCCAAACTCCGGTTTGGGAACGCCCTCCCGCGAAACTCTGTTTCGCCGCCGGCGCTGACCAGTTGGATGAACGAAACGCCTCGGCCCCGATCATCCGCACGGTGGATTCCACTACGCTTCACCCACCCTGCGTTCGCAATGTCGCTCCACTCGCTGTTACTCCGTCGCCCCGTCATTCCAACACCCCATCACTCTCACGCGTCAGCGATCACCGTCCGCTTGCCCCCATCGCCCGTCGCGGCAGAACGGTCCTCGTGGAGCTTCTCTGTGATCGCATCGCTGACGCGTTGCATCTCATGACGTTCGATCCCGTGATAGAACGGCAGCCGCAGCAGCCGTGCGCTCAGAGCGTCTGTCTGCGGAAGGGATTGCCGGCCGCCCCCCAATTGCCGTCCCATCGGCGAAGAATGCAGCGGCACGTAGTGGAACACGGCCGTAATCTCCTCGCTGCGAAGATGTGCCATCAATCGGTCCCGCACATCGTGCGACGGCAGCACGATATAAAACATGTGATAGTTGCTCTGGCAGTCATCGGGAATCTGCGGCAGTTCCAACAGGCCTTCTTCCGCCAGAGGCTTCAACAGGCGGACATACCGATCAAAGATCTCCCGACGTCGCTCAGCGATGGCGTCCAGCAGTTCCAACTGACCGTACAGAAACGCCGCACAGAGTTCGCTCGGCACATACGAGGAACCGACATCGATCCACGTATACTTGTCGACTTCGCCCCGAAAGAACCGCTGCCGATTCGTGCCCTTGTCGCGAATAATCTCGGCCCGCCCGATAAACTGCTCATCGTTAATACACAGAGCGCCCCCTTCGCCGCAGATATAGTTTTTGGTCTCGTGAAAGCTGAAGCACCCCAGATGCCCGATCGACCCGAGTGCCTTTCCTTTGTAACAGGCGTTGACGCCTTGGGCCGCATCCTCGATGACGAGCAGATCGTGACGTTCCGCAATTTCCATGATGCGGTCCATTTCGCAGCCGACCCCCGCATAGTGCACCGGCACAATGGCGCGAGTCCGTTCCGTAATCGCCGCTTCGATCAGCGACTCGTCCATATTAAGCGTGTCCGGACGAATATCGACGAACACCGGTTTCGCCCCTTCCCGCACGAACGCACTGGCCGTTGAGACGAACGTGTATGACGGCAGGATGACTTCATCGCCCGGCTGGAAATCGCACAGCAGAGCGGCCATCTCCAGCGCCGCCGTGCACGAGGGGGTCATCAGCACCTTCGCAATCCCAAACCGCTCCTCAAACAGCCCCGCACACTTCTCAGTGAAGTGCCCATCCCCCGCGATATTCCCATACGTCACCGCCTGAGCAATATAGTACAGCTCCTTGCCAGCAATGAACGGCTTGTTAAAGGGGATGTTCATGGTCTACGACCTACGCAATCTCACCATTCCTGAAAAAGAACCGTTTTAGAGATATGAGATGCTCCGCAACTTTTGGTCCAACGCATTGAGCAATCCGTCTGGTTTTCGGCGAGTACGCTAGGGGGAATCCACGGTCCTCGTGCATTTCTTCGGCTTTGGAAAGACATTGTTCTGCGAAATCGTCCATTCCCAGCCGAAACGCGCTGCGGGCAGTCCTCGCGAAATATCCGGCAAATGCTGCACGTCTTTCCTCATTCAATTCGTTCTGACCGGTAAGGTATTCGTAAGCGTCCATACCAATCTGCCACAGCATTCTCTGCCCATCAGTAGGGGCTTTCTTTGACAGACTGCCCTCAATTCTCCGCATGACGTAAAGACACTCCGGCAGGTGGTGAAATCGAGCACCACTGCAGGCGATCCGGAGGTGCAGATCGCGATCATCGCACGGGGGAGTATGTTCCCTGAATCCACCGACCCGGTCAAAGGTCTCTCGCCAGTGAATCGGCCCGGAGGTTTGCACAACCGTCAGTAGAGTATGGACCACCGAATCACTTGCGCTGACGAACCCGGCTCCCCAGCGACCACGATATCGCCCGGTCTTCAAGTCAATGGAGTCGGCGTCGCAAAACACCATGTCGAGCGGATGAGCACACGCCAGCGGAACCTGTCTTTCCAACTTCGAGGGATACAGCAAGTCGTCCGCGTCGAGAAACTGTATCAATTGCCCATGCGACGCAGCAACACCCTTATTACGTGCCGCTGCAGCGCCCTGATGAGCCCCCTCAACAATACGAACAGAGTCACCGAAGGAACGAATCACATCCATGCTTTTGTCGGTCGAACCATCATCGACGACAATGACTTCGATCGGGCGATAGGTCTGCTCCAATGCGCTTGTTATGGCTTCTCCGACGTATCGTTCGGTGTTGTAACAGGGGATGATGATACTGACGAGCGGTTGATTCATTGTTCTACAGTCCAAGATCCTGTTACGACAATTAAGCCGTCTTGGTAACGAGTTCTCTGAGACATCTCTTTCTCCAAGGGCGGGCAACTGCTAGAGCGACGGTCAGGTTCACTGGTTCCAGCTCACTCGACGTGCCAATCGCCTTTTCGCCTGAACGATGGTTTCCGTGGCAATTGGACCTAAAAGCCTGCGGAGCAACCGGGACGCTGTCCGGTACGCTTGATTCAATCCCCCAGAGGGATGCATCCGATAGGCATCGCGAAATCTGGCGATGGCTTTTTCGGTTTCCCCTAGTCGCAGGTAAACCCTTCCATGATTGGCGAAGCCTCCCGCAAACGCGGCTGCACGCTCATCGGTCATCTGACCATCTCGGACGAGACCGCGATAGGCACGCCAATAAATGTCACAGAATTCATCGAGTATCCGCACCATGTCGCTCGAGACGCTTCCCGGAATCCGACGAAGCGTAACCAACACTTCAGGCAATTCCCAAAATGTTGCTCCGGCACAAGCTAGGCGAAGATTGAGATCATAATCCTGGGCGCAGGGAAGGTTTTCTCGCCATCCGCCGATTTCCCGGAGCGATTGTATCGGGAACAAGGGAGCCGGAGTGCTGATGATCTTCTGTATCGCCAGAACGATCGCATCCGCGTGATGTAGTCGCGCGCAGTGAAGATGTCCCGAGTCGTCGCTGCAGACCACAGACTTCCAACGGCAGAATGTGATCTGTGGGATTCGTTCCACCGCGTGTGGGATCTGCTGTTGCAATTTGTCGGAGTGAAGTATGTCGTCAGTGTCCAAGAACTGAATAAAGTCACCGTTCGAAAGATCAAGGCCCCGGTTCCGCGCGGCACACGCGCCTCGGTTCGGCCCGGTCTCCCAGCGAATTTGGTCGCCGAAGGAGCGAACCACTTCGAGGCTGCCATCGGTTGAGCCGTCATCGATGACGATCACTTCGATCGGTGAATACGTCTGCACCAGCGCACTCTCGATCGCCTCACCGACATAGTCGGCCGCGTTGAAGCAGGGAATGATGATGCTGACGAGGGGTTGTGTCATTGGGACATGCGGCGTTTCACCTGATGCCACGCTGCTCGCGGGAGGTCCTGTGGTCGCAGCAAGGCGCGCTGCAGGCGAGTCGTGAACGGGGGAGTGAGCAACCGGCGAGTTCCAGCCGCTCCTGAGAATTCAACAGGCGGAGGAGACCCGGTCACGCGCCGGGCAATGCTGGAGACGACGACCGTCCGGTGTCCGAGCGGGTGAGGATAGTCTTCCAGCTTCACGCTCAGAGGCTGAAGGCCGGCCCGCTGCAGCAGGGTTCGCAGAGACTCGACGGTGAAGAAATTGACGTGTGTGACCGGTTCCTCATGCAGCGGCGGCTGCTTCCAAATCTCCATCGGAACTTCGACATAAATCGCCCCTCCGTCGGTCATGCGATCCCGCAACTGCATCAGCGTCTCATGAGGATCCGCGACATGCTCAATCACATGGCTGCACACAACGATGTCGAAACGTTCCTCCTCGCCGAGATCGTCGAGCGTCGCACCGAGGCGGGTGACCTGGTCGACCGATTGGGGGGCGTAGTCCACGACGAAGCAGTCGCAGCCGTGCTCGGCGAACGGGACGACCAGCCGTCCGTCGTCGCCGCCGAAATCGAGCACCCGCATTCCGGGACGATCGACAAAGCGGGACATTTTCTTCCACAGCCGCGCGGCTCGCTGCGATTCTCGCTCGGGCGTAATCTGCTGCTGATTCTCGTCGGTGTCCAGTGAACAGAGGAAGCGATACTTGCGATCGAGGTCGGCGGCGGACGGCCGCGGAGCGTAAGTCACGAAACCGCAGCGGCCACACAGCAGCGACCGGTTCTCCACGTGCTCCTTGCCGGGATGCCAAATCTCAAACAGCACCCGCAGCCGCTTCTGCACGTACTCATCTGCCGTCTCGATCGCTGCGCGGTCATACGTCCGCGCACCAATGAGATCCCACTCAGACGCATCGCACACGGGACAACGGGGATCGTCAATCATGGGGCGACCGAGACCGACTCGGGTGATGAAACGTCCGTCGCATCGTCGATCATGCGATGTTCGGGTTGTGGGGGTTCGCCTGGGAGGGAAGAGTGACGGCGCGGATTCGTGGTGATGAACCCCAATGCCTGCCGGGCTTCGAGTTCTCGGCTGAAGCTCTTGCCACCGTCGCCGCGCAGTCGAAGAGCGGCCGCTTCCAACGCCATGCGACCGATGCCGGCGTAGTACCGGGCCTGCGTGCGGAGGGGGAGATGCCACTGGTCGTCCCGCATCACACGGACCGTCGCCCCTAGCCCATAGGCGCGTCTGCGGAGGTACGGTTTCGTCGTTTTCTCCGGCAGCATCACGTGCTCAATCGAGCAGCCGGGGTGAAAGACTGTCCGTTTGCCGGCGGCGACGAGCCGCAGGCCGAAGTCAGTGTCGCCTCCCGCCAGCAACCCTCCGCCCACCCGGTCTAGCGTGATGTCAAAGCCGCCGATGGATTGGGCAGCCACTTTCGTCACGCCAAAGTTGCAGCCGGGAAGTTCGTGGGCCACCTCTTGCGGCAGCACTTGAATCTCACCCCCCTTGCGGCTGTATTCGGACGAAATGATCTCCAGCGCCCGTCCCACCAGATAGGAGGGTTTCGTTTGCTCAAACAGCGGGAACACCGGTCCGGCGACGGCATCGGCTCCCCAGTCGTTGACCGCCTCGAAGTAGCTCGCCACCCAATCGGGGGACACGCGAATATCGTCATCGAGATAGGCGAGATGCTCGAAGCGAGCTTCCGCAAGGCCGCGGTTGCGTCCGAAGCACAGACCCTGCTGATGTTCGATGATGTGCCGCAGTTCACAGGGGAACGACTGTGCGACCGTCTCCACAACGGCTGGCGTCTCGTCAGTGCAGTTGTTGTCGATTACGAGCACTTCCCACTCGACTCCCGCCGGAGGCCGCATCCGCGCAACGCTCTCCAACGTCGAACGCAGATAGGCCGCGCGGTTGTACGTGGGGATGATGAGGGAGATTCCGTACGTCATGTTTCTGGAACAGGCTGCGGGAGTCGCTTCAGAGGTGGCGCCTCAGAGGGCACACCAGTTGTTACCACCTTTATTGGCGCAATCGCCGACGCAACGCCGCTTTGACAAGCCCCGGTAACTGAGCGAGTGCCGGTCGCAGGTTTGTCATCGGTCTCAGAATCTTGGGATGCACGAGTGTGAGTTCACAGTCCTTGGACCGCTCATACAAGTTTTGCAGGACCGGCCGCGATTCCAACTGGTCCGACTGAACAAACAGGTACAGATTCTGTTGATAGTACCAACCGACCCGTGCGTCCTGCCAAATTCGCGGTCGGATGACGTCGAGCCTGAAATAACCTCGCTGCCGAAAATGGTCAGCCCAGTAACGGGGCCATTGTTCATTGATATGGTTGGTGCCGATCTGTCCGGGAATCGCCGCTGAGAACAACACGATCGGTGAAGCCTGTGTCAGTCGCTCGACGAACCCGGCTGCCGCCCGTTCCGGCAAATGCTCGGCCACCTCGAGGCTCATGCACAAGTCGAACGAATCCGTGCGATTCCAGGCTTGATCCAACGCTTCGGTGCAAAAATCGGTCGGGGGAATCGCCAGCGAGTCGGTGTCGACCCATGGCCCATCGATCCCGAGGATACGGTCGACCCCCGCTTGACGAAAACGGGCCAGCCACTCCGCCCGGCCGCATCCGACATCCAGAACGCTCGTCGGGGAGATCAACTCCATCACCGTCGGAACGATCACGTCTGCTGATGAGCGCGCGGAGGCACCCATCCGATCATAGAAAGATCTGTCGTATGGCGAGGTTGTTTCTATGGTAGCGGCCATGACATCACATGCGCGAGGCGAACCGGAAGAGAAACATTCGATCATTGTTGATCCGCATCATGGCCCGACACATTCGGTGACATCAAGTTCCCAGGTGGCCGGCCAATAGACCGGGCCGCAGTTGGCCGGCGGTAATTTGCCGGTTCCGGTGACGTTGGCGGCTACGATCTGGATCGTGACTGCGTGGGTCACGCAGTCGAGTGACCGTTGGGAATCACCGAACCAAAGATCGAGCGAGTACCGCCCCGGCATGAGCGGAAGAGAAGCGAACGCGCAGGTGATCTGGCCGTCGCCGGTGACGAGCGGAAAGTTGTAACCGTCGACGATCCGGTTGTCATTGCCGAACAAGGCGACGCCGCGCTGGGTCTTGACCACGACGCCCAGCACCGGGTTGATCTCTCGGCCCGATGCGTCAAATTCGACCTGAATGCGAATCGTCTCGCCCTTCTCGAAGGTGGAGGTGAGTCCGCCTTCCGCGTCGGTCACGCAGACCGATTGCATGAGGGCCGGGCAACCCCGCTGCCGACCGGAATGGTTGAGCAAATTGATCCGCGGGTCATCATCGCCGAACGCCTCACGGCAGTATTGCTCCAGCACGGGCCCTGTCGGCGCATCGGCGATGATCGTCCCCTGCGACAACAACAGGCAACGCTGACACAGCGCCTCCACGGCGGCCATGTTGTGGCTGACGAATAGCACCGTGCGGCCGCTGTGGGCGACTTCGTTCATCTTGCCGAGGCATTTGTTTTGGAATTCCTGGTCGCCGACGGCGAGGACTTCGTCGATGATCAGGATTTCCGGTTCCAAATGGGCGGCGACGGCGAAGGCGAGGCGGACCTTCATGCCGGACGAATAGCGTTTGATCGGCGTGTCGAGGAATTTGTCCACGCCGGCAAACTCCACGATCTCGTCGAACTTGCGGCGGATCTCCTCCCGCGACATGCCCAGGATGGCACCGTTGAGATACACGTTTTCGCGACCGGTCAGTTCGGGGTGGAAGCCGGTGCCGACCTCCAGCAGGCTGGCGACGCGGCCGTACACCACGGCGCGGCCTGTCGTCGGCTCGGTGATGCGGGAGAGAATCTTCAGCAGCGTGCTCTTGCCCGCGCCGTTGTGCCCGATGACGCCCAGCACTTCGCCTTCCGGGACGTCGAAGGAAATGTCACGCAGGGCCCAGAAGGTATCGTCGGCGTGGGATCGGCCGGAGAGATGCCGCAACCGCTTGAACGGGGCTTGTGCCAGTTCGACGACCGCTTCGCGAAACGTCTGCTGGGCCTTCGCGCGCAAGCCGAGCTGGTACTGCTTGCTGATGCGGTCGACTTGGATGACGGACTGGGTCATGCAGCAAAAACGCGAGTGGTTTGGTACAGGTGAACCGGGGAGAGACTCAGACGATATCGGCGAAACGGCGTTCGACCTTGCGGAAGTACACCGCACCGACAACGAGGCACACCACCGCCACGCCGGCGGAGATCGCGAAATGAGCCGGATTCAGAGGTTCGCCCAACAGGCACCAACGGAACCCCTGGGTGAACCCGGCCATCGGGTTGACAAAGTACAGCAGCAGCCAATGCTCGGAGATGTTGTTGTCGGCGAAGTAGTTGGTCACCTTCGCCAGGGGATAGCCGACCGGTGTGGCGAACATCCACATTTGGATGAGGAACGGAATGACGTAACGAAAGTCCCGATAGGCGACGGTGAGCGCGGCGAGAAACGAGCCGACGCCGATGGCAGTGATGATCACGCCGAACAGGAACCCGGGCAGCAGGACGAACTGTAGCGGAGGCGCCATGCCGTATCCGGCGAGAACGAGCCCCATCACCCCCAGGGCAACGCAAAAGTCGACCAGTCCGGCTCCCACGGATGCCATCGGGACAATCAAACGGGGGAAGTAGACCTTGCTGATGAGGTTGGCGCTGGCGACGAGGCTTTGGCCGCTCTGGCTGACGGCTGTTG
This sequence comes from Planctomycetaceae bacterium, assembly GCA_029259845.1. Classification (GTDB taxonomy): domain Bacteria; phylum Planctomycetota; class Planctomycetia; order Planctomycetales; family Planctomycetaceae; genus JAHBXU01. The sequence continues at coordinate 78,082 of JAJDEI010000079.1, forward strand.
CGAAAAACTGCCAGGCGATCTGTGCGGCGAAGACCAGCGGCAGATAGGGCAGCGCGGTATCCGCTTCCATGCCGCCCATCTTGCCGAACAAAATGACGAACACCAGCGACGTCATCAGCGGTTGAATGATGGCCCACGCCGCGCCCATCACGGTTTGCTTGTAGCGGACTTTGACATCCCGCCAAGTGAGGAAAAAGACCAGTTCGCGGTATCGCCACAGTTCGCCAAGGTCGATGGCCCGCCAGCCCGGTCGCGGCTCGATGACGGTGCTTGATGCCGGATCGAATCCGAGAGATGTCCCGCTGCCAGAAGTCATGTTTCCGGATGTCACGCTGTTTTCAGGGGCACCGGTTCCCGCCGGCGCGTCGTCAAGGTCCGCAGGTGTTGGCTCTGTTTCAGCAGCCGTTGGTGCAGCCTGATTCATGAGTCAAGGTTCTCGAGGTCGCAAGGTGTCAACTCAACAGACGCACCCTGCTGCAGGAAGTCGACGGCGACGAGCAACCGTCGTTGGCCGCGGCGTTCGATCACGGTCCCCACACGATTGGCGAACAGCCCGGTCTTCACGCGGACTCGGGTGCCGACTTCGATCTGGGATTCCGGCGTGAGGTCGGCACCCAATTCGATGAGATCGTGGATTTGCCGCAGGTCGTTGACGAGACGGTCTGCGTCGGTGACTTCGAGATCGCGCGAGATACACCCGGTGGTCAGGGCGGCGTAGCGATCCTCTTCGTCTCCCCGCAGAAACACGTAGTTGGAAAACAGGGGGATGTAGCTTGTCCGCAAACGCCCGCTGGGCGAGCGATGCTGTTGTTCGATCACCGGACAATAGAAGGCGACGTTCATTCGGGCGAGACGCCGCATGAGCGCCTTTTCGCGGCGAGAGCGTGTGTACAGCGCCCACCAGCGCCCGGTGCCGTTGGCTGCCGGTCCGTCGTCGGCCAGCAGGTCGTCCGGGTAAATGTCATTTTCCTTCTTGAGAATGGGCATGCGATTTGAGATGCGGGGCCGCGGGGTGGTCACCAGGAATCAGAATTCTTGGGCGACAAACTTCGGGATTATTGGGGGCTCTCGTTTGGCCCAACTCTCGCCGTTGCCTGCGCGCACTCCGTCCTTATGGGTGACGTTCACCCTTTGAAAAAGAATTGTCTGTCATTCTCTGATCGACCTGGGCCTGCGAGCAGTCAAGGTCGTCAACGCACACTGTGAATAGTCCGGCTGCATTTTCCGGACTCCCTCCCCATATTCTCACGATCCACGCAACAAGATGCGAGACTGCGGAAATCCGACGAGGGTCATTTGTTCAAATCGCGCGGTTCTCCCAAGAGATTAGCACAAGTTGGCCCCGTTCGTTTCACGCCGCGACAAGAACCGGCCCCTCCGGTCGTTCGTTGAAGGACGAGTCTCCCCGGACGACAAAGCCCCGGCGGGGATAATCGGTGCGACCGCGATATCTGTTGAATAAACGGTCACCCGATTGGCGGCACAACCTAGGAAACGGGCACTTTTGGTCCAGGCGTCGCGACGGTTACGTTTCGGCGGGGATCCCGTTTCCCTTGTGGTTCCCTTACCTCCTCAGGACTGGTCGCGGGGGGCGCGGCGGCGGCGAGTTCCTGAACCTGCTCTTCAAACGGTTTGAGGCCCTCGATTAACTCGGCCATCCAGCGGCTGACCGCCTCATCCTTCGCGGCGAGTCCTGCGAGCCGCAGCCGCCCAATCACATGTTCGTCGCAAATCAACGGCAGCGTGGCGTGCCACATTTGGTCGTGGTCAGAACCATGCTTCCGTTTCCAAACGGCGTGGTACTCCTCGTGCAACGCCGGCAAGTTGACGTTGAGTTGGACGAGGCAAAGGTCGAACCGCTCGGCATACGCAGTCAGCGCATCCCAGAGGGAATCCCATTCCCGATCTCCGTGCAGCCGGGAGGTCATCGGCGCGGCCTGCTGCTGGCCGCCCGAGGGAAGCCGCAGGACAGACACCAGGAATGCCTTGGTGCTGCGAAACATCAGGGCAAACTCGGAATGTCCGAAAAAACCGGTCAACACCATCGCGCCGACAACGGCCAGCGCGCTGCCAATGGCCAGGAAATCATTCTGATAGGAGATACTCGCCAAAGCCCCGGCCGCGCAGAAAACACACAGCAACCCGACCCAGATGACGATTCGCTTGCCACTGAATCCCTTCTGCAGCAACGTATGATGCAAATGGCTGCGATCGGTCGTGTAAATGCTGCGTCCGGTCAGCTTGCGGCGGACGATGGCCATGCTGACATCGAGGATGAGTACGGCCCACACGGCTGTGGGGGCGGCCAGCGCGACGGTTGCCGGCCCCTTGAGAGAACTGCGAATCGCCAGCGCGCCCAGGATCAGGCCGATGAGCATGCTCCCGGAGTCTCCCAGGAACATGCGGGCCGGTGGGAAGTTGAAGATCAGAAAACCAGCCAGACTTCCGGCCAGGGCCATGCCGATCAGAGCGTCGACTTCGTGTCCGAGGAGAAACGCCATCGTCGCCAGCGTGAGGGCGAAGACAAGCCCGATGCTCGTCGCCAGCCCGTCCACGCCGTCGATTAAATTCAAGGCATTGATGGCTCCCAGCATCCAGAACATCGTGAACGGCAGCGACAGCAATCCAAGATCGATCTGCCACTCGAATATTCTGAATTTCTGGATGTCCAGTCCCGACGACATCAGCAGGGCAATGATGGCGACTTGGCCGATCAGCTTCTGTCGGCCGCGCAGATTGATGCGGTCATCGATCAGCCCGAGCACACAAATGCACCCGGCCGACAACAGAAGCCCCACATAGTAGGTCCAGTCGTCGCGGAGTTGGCTCCGCCACGGACTGGGCCAATAAAACAGACCGAGGATCGTCACCACGAACGCCAGATAGATGGCGACACCGCCACCGAGCGGGATGGGGTCGTTGTGGAGCTTGCGTATGCCGTCGGGAAAATCGACGACTCCCAGCCGCAGAGCTGCCCGCCTGACGAGAAATGTCAGCACGGTACTGGCGACAAAAGCGGAGGCAGTGATGGCGATCAGTGTGTTCATCGCGTTCGATGGTTTCTGTTCGCATTCTCAGCGGACCGTGCGCCGAAGGCCGGTCGCAGGCCGACTGGGGCCGATGAGATGGCGGAACGCCTGGGACTTGGTCGGATCAGTGTCTTCGTTGTTGTCTCTGGGGCTCCACAGAACGCCGGAGTTTCAAGGTTCTTGGAGAACAAGCCCTGAGATAATCCGAAGTTCTGCTTCCCTCTCTCAATCAGGTCGACCACGTGTCACAACAGCCCAGCCTGGGGGATCGCAATTCGATTCTTGAATCCGGCGGAATCGCTTCCCAAGGATGCCTTTGCAAACACGGACGAGGGCAGAAGTGACCAAGCGTTCGTACGGCCCGATTCTGATGAGCATTCAACGGGGGCCAACGGTGTTGCCGTTTTGGTCCCCGTCACTCTGCGTCATCCGGGGGTGGGTTGAGAAGCCCCCGCTTCAGTTCCTCCAGTTGGCGTTTGATGTCTGCCCGCTGGGGGGCCAATGCGCGGAGCAGCGAGAACTCACCTTCCGCCTCTCGAAGCCGCCCTTCCTGCAACAGCAAGCGAGCCAATCTCAACCTCGTTTCAATCTCCCAAGAGTGGGCACCTAGTGCAAGCTTGTATTGTTGAATCGCTTGCTCGTTCTGGCCCTGCAATTCGGCAAGTCGGGCTTGGAGCAAATATGCCGATTCGCCAACATTTGCCCATTCCTCCTTATTTAACAGCAGCGACGCCTGAGTTACCAGTGTGCGTTTGACCACTTCATCCGGAGTTTGCTCCGCCAGGCTGATCAGCAGGCCGGGCCGGTCGGGGATCACGCTGCCGACGAGTTCCGCGACAGGCCGTTTGCCCGAGACGATGGACCACACCGGCATGAGATGCTTATCAGACACCGTCAAGCAGCGAAAAAACGCCTGATCGGCCAGCGACATCAGCCCAGCCCTTTCCGCAATCAGCCCCGTTGAAAAGAGCTGGTCCGGCGACGACGGAGCGATGAACATGGCCCGCGACAGCGAGTCAGCCAGATCGCCCGGCCAATCCCGCTCATCGCCGGCCTCCGAAACAAACCACAAGTCTGCCAGAAACCGGGAGACGTCTCTGGTGAGCGGGCCGTTTCGCGAGGCTTGCACGAGATGCTCGCGTGCGGGGATGAGATGGTCTCGAACCAACGGCAGTCGCCGCAGACGTTCGAGCTGCCCCCGGTCGCCCTGTTGCCTCATTGAGAGGGCACGAGCACCCAGGACGGTCAACGAAGTCGCCTGCCAGAGCCGTCTTCCCCGCAGGCGATTCGCCGGATCGGCGGCCCGGTCGAGCTCGCGCGCGGCTTCCAGGCGATAGCGGCTGATCCACCACAGGCCGATTGCGCGGTGCAATTCCGGATCGTCGGGACGCCATCGGAGCGCATCTTCTCCCTGTTCAATCAGTCCGTCAAACAATTCCGGCCGCGTCTCCAGCGGATAGGACGGATCGATCGCGATGATGGCACTGTTCGCCGCAGTCGCTTGTGTGGACACGAACAGCTCCAAACCGAACGCAACCGATGCCAACGTGAGGACTCCCCAAAGACCGGCGTTGCTCCAACGGCCCTCGAGCCGCGCTAGTCCGAGCCAGAACGGGGCATGCAGCTGCTGAAAATCGGCCGCAGCACAGGCCGTTCCGCAAACAGACCCGCACAACACCGCGAAGGTCAAAGCGTTCGCCGGGATCAGCAAACCGAAATCGGTCGTCGCCTGCACCGCTTGTGCCGCCACGGCGAACATCCCCAGCATGCCGACCGCCCGCAGGTCCGCCTGATCCTGCCGGATGAGAAACCCCGCCGCCAAACCGGTCAGCACGAATCCGCTCGCATAAAGCAGCAGACCCGCGAAGCCGGTCTCGACCAGCATTTCAAAGAAGTGGTTGTCCGCGTTGACGTACCACGCGCTCCCCTGATGGACCTGATACGGCAGATTGGCGTAACGGTACGTGCCCAGTCCCGCACCCAGGATGGGAAAATCCATGACCGCACCGGACGTGTCCCACCAGTGGAACAAACGTCCCTCCGCCGCAGCCGCCGGGTCGCTCAAACTGGACAGACGCTGCTGGACCGCGTCCCATCCGCCCACCCACGCCAGCGTGCCAACGGCGGCTGCCCCCAGCGTCGCCAGCAGCAGCGCTCCGGCGACACGCGACATTCCCCGCTGCCACCAGACCATCAAACCGAAGCCGACAATCATCGCCAGGATGCCCCCGCGCGACAGCGAGTACAGGACGGCGGCTGCCATCACGATGAGCACTCCCACCAATCCCAGTTCGGAGCCATCAACAGCCGCGATCGCACGGAGGAGCCGTGCCTTCCCAGGCAATCCGGGAAGCTCGGGCCGGTCGCCCCGCGGCAGGAATGCCATGCGCGGGCCCAACCTGAGCATGAGCCATCCGATGCCGGCTGCCAGACACAGATTGAGGTACCCGGCTGCGTTGTTCCGATTCACAAACGATGCAAACGGGGTACCGCCCAACCGCAGCGGAACCGACCAGAACAACTGCCCGTCCCAGGTCACCTTCTGCACGATTCCGAAGAACCCCAGCACCGCCCCGTTGACAGCAAGCACCCTCCACAACCAGACCTGAGCGCCAACCGTCGAAAACCACTGCGCTCCCAGGAAGAACGCCCCCAGCGCGAAGAACAACAGCGATGCCCGTGCCCCTGTGCTTGCCGGCGCGACCGACCCGGCGGTCGGACCATCACCCGCAAAGGCGTCCGCCATCTCTGCAAACACGGCGTGCTTCATCTGCGGAACCGGCGACTCCTCGCGCGGCAGCAGTTGAACAGCCGCCACCAACAGCAGCCCGACTGCCGCCACCGCAGCGGTCGGCACATGAAACGCCCCCTCCGGCTCTCCCCGCAGCACGTCGGCCAAACGCCACAACAACAGCGCGGCGACCGTGGCACACAACAGCCACTGGGGATCCGGTGTCACGCTCCCAAACGGCCACGGTGCCGCCAGCAGCGCCCCCAGCAACACGATCCGCCCAATCAACACCATCGCAGTCGAACCGATCAAATTCTACGAGTTATCATAAGAGTTCCCAACGGTTGCATCGTAAGCGATCAGCCGCGATGGTGCGCAACAGCCCTCGAAAGCAACGGGATGCCGCGTGGGCCAATCGACGACCCGCCGAGAACGGTGCCGCGCGAAACACCGCCGCTCGCCTGAGGTCGCGGCTGTCGGTTTGGGACGCCGATGGCGATGCGCCGATGTCAGCCCGACCGCGCGTAACCGCTGAGCGATCGTCAGTTTTTCGGGGAAAACGGCCGGTGTCTCATGAGATCGAGAAACGTTGGGGACATGAGCCGCAAAAATGAGGCGATTCGCGTCCTTGCTGATTCGAGACACCGGGTGCTTGGTCGCGCGGTGGAAAAAACCACAGCCTCGGAGCGTTTGTGATCGATGCAGCGGTCACGCCGCGCGGCGACGCTGGGCGGTCGACCAGCGACGAAGCGCCCCCATCGTCATCGCGAGCAACATCAGCGACAGGCTTGCCGGCTCAGGCGTCGACGCTGCCGTTGCCTGGAACGAGGTCGTGTTGAATGGCAGGAACTGCGTGCCGTTGCTGGGCGCGGTCGCCCAATTCGTGGACGTGTTGCCGATCAAGGCCACGTAATCCGCAAATGCTGTCTCGCCGGACCGGACCCCCGTGTACTGGCCTCCGTCCGTTGAATCGGGCAGCAATACTGCCGTCGTCCCCTGCGACAATCCAGTGCCGGCGAGTGTCTGGCTGTTCGTGCCGTCATAGATTCGGACGTCGTTTGAGATAGCCGCCAGAAACGTCGTCGGCGTGGTCGCGTTGGTTCCCAAGAAGGCAAAGATGTTATCGAAAGAATTCAAGGACATTGTCCCGCCTGAGAGCGCGCCCGAACTAACCGACATGGCGGTCGCGCTGTTCATGCTGTTGAACGTCACGACTGTGCCGGCTGCGAGACCGGTTCCGCCCACCGTCCAGGACAGCTCTCCTTCACTCAGTCCGTTAAATCCCGCACCGGCCCATTCATTGTCGTTGAAACGGACAACATCTGTGGCGGCGGCGTCCGCTAGTAGCACGATGGCGAAATCGTCGAAGCCGTCTTCGTTGAAGCCGATGAACGCCAGGTCCCCTACGTTCACCAGATCCGCGCAGCAATCGCCGGGAGCAGCACAGGCACAAGCGGTTGTCACAAATCCCAGTAAGACACGGCCCACCGATTGCATGATGCCTTCCCCCGGAAACAGGTCGCTGGTGACACACGGCAGGCCATAGGCGAACCGGAAAAGACCGCCTACTCTCGATGCATACAGATGTCTACTCAACGGCACGAGCAGCCAGGGCCATGGGTGCAGGAGCGGATTGTTGCACCCCCGCAATCCCGCCCCGCACGGCGAACATTGCGGGGCGAGGGGGGTCTCCTATAATGTCCGTCCTTGCGACTGCCCGGAGAATGGCCGCCGCAACCCGGCGGTCCACGCCCACCTCACTTATTCCGGAACTCCTTTCGTGCTACGCACTCACACCTGCGGCGAGCTTCGTGCTCAACAACTGGACAGTCACGTCACACTCAGCGGGTGGGTCGACAAATACCGCGACCATGGGGGCGTGGTGTTCATCGACCTCAGGGACCGCTACGGCATCACGCAGGTCTCCTTCAAGCTCGACAACGTCAGCGAAATCCAGCAGCAGGCACAGGAACTCCGTCACGAGGACGTCATCCAGGTCGCCGGCGAGGTCGTCAGCCGCGGCGAGGGGAACATCAATCCCAAGCTTCCGACCGGTGAGATCGAGGTGCGAGCCAGGGAACTGACGGTGCTCAACAAGAGCCGCACGCCTCCTTTTGAACCCAACGGCGAGTCCCTCCCCAACGAGGAATTGCGACTGCAGTACCGCTTTATTGACCTCCGGCGCCGGGAGATCCAGCAGAATCTTCGGCTTCGCCATCAGGTCTGCAAGACGGCCCGCAACTACTTCGACCAGCTCGGCTTCCTCGAAATCGAGACGCCCATTCTCGGCCGTTCGACCCCCGAAGGAGCACGCGATTACCTCGTCCCCAGCCGGGTCCACGAAGGCGCCTTCTACGCGCTGCCGCAATCGCCGCAGTTGTTTAAACAGATCCTGATGGTCGCGGGTTACGACCGCTACTACCAAATTGCCCGCTGCTTCCGCGATGAAGACCTGCGGGCGGACCGGCAACCGGAGTTCTCACAGATCGACATCGAGATGGCCTTCGTCGAATTCGACGACATGCTGGGCGTGATCGACGGGCTCGTGGCGGCGATGGCCAAAGAAGTCCGCGGCGAAGAGATCACGCTGCCGCTGCCTCGCTACACCCATGCAGAGGTCATGGAGAAGTACGGCACCGACAAGCCGGACCTCCGCTTCGATCTGCCCATCGCTGAGATCTCCGACCTCGTCGCCGAGAGCGGCTTCGGCGTATTCAAGAACACGGTCGCCGGCGGCGGGCACGTCCGCGGGCTGTGTCTCAAAGGCGCAGCGGACAAATACTCGCGACGCATCCTCGACAACGACCTCAAAGGGCTCGTCGGTGACCACGGCGCCAAGGGGCTGGCGTACTTCAAAGTCGCCGGCGGCAAACTCGAATCGTCGATCGCCAAGTTCTTCAACGAGGACGAACAACGGGCCATTATCGAGCGGATGCAAGGCGAGGACGGCGACCTGTTGGTGTTTGTGGCCGACATTTGGAAAGTCAGCTGCGCAGCACTCGCCGCCTTGCGTAACTTTCTCGGCAAGGACCTCGAACTCTACGATCCCGCCGAAATGCAGACTTGCTGGGTCGTCGATTTCCCGCTCGTCACCCGGAACGAAGACGAGAACCGTTGGGACGCCGAACATCACATGTTCTGCTCGGTCCATCCGGACGATGTCGAACTGCTCAAGACTGACCCCGGCAAAGTCCGGGCGCAGTCGTACGACCTCGTTTGCAACGGTTACGAGGCGGCCAGCGGCAGCATTCGTATCCACAACCCGGCCGTTCAGCAGCAGGTGTTCGACCTGCTCAACATCTCGCCGGAGGAAGCCGAGCAGCGGTTCGGGTTTCTGCTCGAAGCACTCCGCTACGGTGCCCCGCCGCACGGCGGCATCGCGCTCGGGCTCGACCGCTGGGTCATGCTGTTCGCCGGCTCCGACAATATTCGTGACGTGATCGCCTTCCCCAAAACCCAACGCGCCTCCGACCTGATGCTCGGCGCCCCCTCCGACGTCGACGCCCGTCAGCTCAAAGACCTGCACATCAAACTCGACATCGAAGAGTAACGTTGTGGTGTAGGGTGGGCTGTGCCCACCCGTGATGGAGTGCCCACCAGCTTCGAGTGGTCGTCCGGTGGTCTCGCGGCATTGATCACAGGGGCGACGATGTTGCCGGCTGGTTCGTTCACCGCCCCCGGATCAAGGTCGGGGCGTTGTTCCACGCTCCTCCGCGCCCCCGCCACCCGTGCTTGGTGGGCACAGCCCACCCTACGCCATTTCAAACTCGGCGGTTGAGCAACTCCTCGCGCCAGGTGAGCGCCAACTCCGGCAGCGTGGCGAGTTCACGGGCGGCGACCGGATCGCGGTCGATGCCGAAAAACAACCGACTCGTCCGCGTGACGGACCAATCCGGACGCGGGCGTTCAGCCAGTTCAAGCCGGTCGCCGACTGACACCTCGCCGGTTTGACGCACGCGAAAGTACCATCCGCTGCGGCCCGTCTGCACGACACGTTTGGCGAGGTCCGGCTGTTCCCAGCGTCGGCACAGCTTCCAGCACGGCTGTCGCGGCTTCGAAACTTCCAACAACAGCTCGCCGACCCGCCAGCGGTCACCAATGCAGACGTCCGCTTCGGTGATCCCGTCAACGGTCAGGTTTTCACCGAAACCGCCGAACGTCATCGGCTTGTCCGGCAGTTCGTCGGCCCACTGTTCATAGTGCGCGGCAGCATACGCCAGAATGGCTCCATCGATCCCACCATGATTCTGATGGTCCGCGACGCCGTCCCCTTCGAGACCCTCGTTTCCGACAGCGACCGGACCCGCAACGGTCGTCTTGAAGAACGCCGTCCGCCACTCGGCCGGACGATTGTCCCGCCCCGTCTCGTCCCGATACGTCTGCGGCTGCCCCACATGCAGGGCAACGATCGTCGCCAACAGATCGTTCATGATTCGTGTTACTCAAACAGTACCGGAATTCACCAGACCCCGGGAATCTCGAATCACTGCCGACGTTCGGATTGCGGGCTAGCCCGACTCTGGCGGCCTGGACGACCTCACACGGTCTGCGAAACCGCAAGCGACAACGCAGGTCCTCACAGCAGTCGTCGAATACCGAACGATTCGCAACTCCCATACGTGAACACTCGCCGCGATCATCGCTCGCCACCCGCGTTTCATCAACATCTGAAGACGATCGGATACCACGGCATGTCCCGTCACTTACGTTTCGGACGCCGCTTCGGTGCCGTTGTTTTCACGGAAGAGGAGTCCGAAGATCACCATGATGATACCGGCCATGATGCACGGGAGCATCCAGATGGCGGACCAATCCTTGGTTCGCAGCATGGCGAGGTTCTTCTCCTCAATGGACGCTTTGAGGTCGTCCATCTCTGCCTGTACCTCCGGGGCGGCTTCCGCTCCGCCGGCTGCCTGCTGCTGTTCCACAAGCTGTGTCAGTTGCTCCTGAAGCAGCCTCATTTCCTCCTGAAGCTGAGCGGCTTCCGGCGGCGTATTCCTGGATTCCACCGTGCCCGCCACTTGGGCGCCAATCAGCATGCCGAATCCCAGAGTAAACAGCACGAGCATTCCCTGAGCTTGCGAACGAACCGCAGTCGGGGCGACTTTGTCCGTGTAGATTTGTCCGGTGACGAAGAAGAAGTCGTAACAGATTCCGTGCAGCACGATTCCCAGGATCAGCATCCAATGCAGATTGGCAGACGCCGGCGACGCCACGGAAAACAGGCCGTAACGGACGACCCAGGCGCCCATGCCGACGAGCAACATCCACTTCACGCCAAGCCGCTTGAAAAAGAACGGCATGAGGACCATGAACAAAATCTCTGACATCTGTCCGTACGTCATCTTCATGGGCGTATCCGCAACGCCCGCCTGGTAGACGGACCGTTCCGCCATCTGATAGTAGAACGCCAACGGGATACAGATCAGGAATGAACTGACCATGAAGATCAGAAATGAGCGGTTCTTGAACAGGGCGAACGCATCCAATCCCATCAGCTGCCGCGCATTCACCTCTTGCCCTTTCGATGGCGGAGGCGTGTGAGGCAACGTGAAACAGTACAGCCCCAACAGAATCGCCGCCCCACCGGCGAGGTAAAACTGATCGACGGTCGATCCCCACGCCTGCCAACTGATCAACAGCCCGGCGGCAATCCAGCCAATCGTGCCGAACACCCGGATCAGCGGGAACTCCTTTTCGGGATCCGTCATCGTGTGCAAGGCGAGCGAATTGCTCAGTGCGAGCGTCGGAAAATAGCACAGCATGTGGCCAAAGAGGATCGCGTTGAGGATCGTCGGCGCCGCCGCGGACGCTCCCATCAACGTCGTCGCGAACAGCATGATCAGGCCCCCAATAACGTGGAGCACCCCCAACACGCGCTCAGTGGCAAAGAATCGGTCGGCGACCATCCCGACGAGAAACGGCGAGATGAGCCCGGCGATGGGACCGACGGAATACGTCCAACCGAAGTCTCCCGGGCTGAATCCGATCTTCCCCAGGAATCGCGGTGCCGTGACGTACCACGCCCCCCACACGAAGAACTGCAAAAACATCATCACCGAAAGGCGGGCGGAGACAGCGGACATCGGACGGCTCTGACGCTGGAGGATTCGAGGTGAGCAACAACGAAGTTCGCACGATCTTCACCAGACCGCAGCCGTCTCGCAAGCGCTGCGGCTGACATTCCTGCGGGTTCCGGGCGATTTTGACCGACCATGGGTCCACCGTCGCCTGTCCGGGTCACTCTCAGGGCGGCTCATTCCTTTGACTCTGGGCAACCTCGTAACCCGAAGCGTAAGCGAGAGACGAATCGCTCACTCACGTTCGCTTCCTCGCTTACGCTTCGGGTTACCATTGAGCTTGTCCCGGTCGGTCTTCTCCAGAGTGAAACGTTGAATGGCCCTGGGAGGGCGACGCCGCTGCTTGACAGATGTTCGAGAAGCAAGGCGGGTGCCATCCTGTGTGTTCGCCGAAGGCGCGCACGCGGTCACGAAACTCACAAGTCATTTTTTGTTCATGTGTTGCGAGTTTTCAGCGACTGTTTGTTTACGGAGAGGCTTATGTTTTTCACAACACTCAACTTACCCATATTGACAATGGCCTCGCATCCCCTATGTTCGAATTAGCTGACACAATCGATACAAGCGGGACGCCGCATCAGCAGCATTGAAAGGGAGCAAAAACTGCGCAGCGGCACAGACGAGCGGCGTGGGCGATTACTCTGCTGTCGCTCACGGGAAAGACGGGTCCCGGATCGGCGAAACTCCTGGGCCTGACTCGCGTTCCGGTTCACCAACTCAAAGGGGAGAGATGTAATGATCAATCTGCTGCGACAACTCTGGCGGGACGAAGCCGGTTATGTGTTGTCTGCTGAAGCGGTTACGGTGGGCACGCTTGGCGTCGTGGGAGCGACGGTCGGCATGGGGGCGGTGTCAAAGTCGGTGAACGACGAGTTAACAGAGACGGCGTTCGCCCTTCGCAGCCTCGACCAGAGTTTCACGATTCCCGAGCAGCGGGGAGCCGGTTCGTGGACAGCAGGATCGGTCTTCGTGCAACCCGATCAACAACAGGCACGCGCCGAACTAGGGCGGTATGTCGAGGAACAGGGCGGGACGGTCATCGGAACCTCTCGTCGCGACCACCGAACAGGGGGTCCCGGAACTCAGGCTCCGGCCGCGACGGCTTCGTCGGACCGGAATGAGTCACGCGAAGTGGCAGCCCGTTCTCCGAAAGACCGCGAACAACTGCGACGGCTTCGTCAACAAGCGCGCAAAGAACTGCGTTCCCAGCAGGAGCAGGGAGAGGCCGATTCTCCCACAGACGCGCCTTGAGGCGCTCTGCAGGCCTTCTGAAGTGCTCCCGAGCCGTCTTCCGTCCACGCACGGAAGACGGCTTTTCCCGTTTGGCCGTTTCGTTGTTTTCGTAACGGGACGGGAGGCGGGTGTCCGACCGGAGGGAAGGTCAGTGCGCTGTTGCCGAGCAGCGCGCTTCCTAACGGGCGCGGCTAAACGAGCGGGTCGTGATGTGTGATGCCGCGGCCCGACATTCGTCTCGACGCGGGGGGCGGTGTCGCTCTACGATTCGCCGTCCTGCGCGGACGTGTAGGGCACGGATGCCGGAAACTCCCAAGGACGAGCGCACGGGGACGAGCCACGGGTCATGGAAACGACGTTACATCGCCAACTGAAGGCCGTTTACTGTGCCGACCCGGAGCAGCATGAGGTCCGGGTGGGCGGCTACCGAATCGATGCGGTGGCTGACGATCGGTTGATCGAGATTCAACAAGCCGGTCTCGGTGCGATTGGTCCGAAGGTTCGCACCTTGTTGAAGTCTCACAAGGTGACCGTCGTCAAACCGCTCGTTGCGCGGCGGGTGCTTGTCAAGCGGAAGCGGCGGGGCGGTCCGGCGCATTCGACACGGACCAGTCCCAAGCACGAGACCTTCTTCGACGTGTTCGACGATCTGGTGCACTTTGTGGACGTGTTCCCGCATCGGCGGTTGTCGCTGCACGTGCTGCTCACCGAACAGGAGGAACACCGCATCGTCACCGGCCGACGAAGGCGTCGCGACAAAGGGTATCGTGTCGAAGACCGGCGGCTCCTGGGAATCAGCGGGCGATGCGTCCTGCGTCGCCGCGCGGACCTCCGGGCGCTCATCCCGGAGACGCTCCCGGAAACGTTCTCAACCGCGGATATCGCCCAGCACGCCGGCGTTCCCCGTTGGCTGGCGCAGAAGGCGGCCTACTGTCTGCGAATGACCGGGACGGCCGAGATGGCCGGCAAGTCGGGCAATGCGATCCTGTACCGCTGGAGTGCCAAGAAACGCCGCGCCGCCTGAGCGGTGCCCCACAGCGGCGGTCAGCGGGAGCGCGGCACGAGCGCACGGTCGTCCTGCCGCATTCGTCACGGGGGCCATGTCGCTGTTTGGTGAACCGTCCTCAGCCCCCAAATCGAAAGAGCTTCGTCGTCCCACGCACCTTTGCGCCCCCGCCACCCGCCGTGTCGAATGCCGCCACGCGATCAGTCGATGGAGACCTGGGCCAACTCTTCGGCGGCCGCCTCGATCTCGCCGCGCGTGAGAGTGGGGAGTTCGTCGGCATAGCCGACCAGCAAGGCCAGATCACACAGTTGGTTGATCCGCCGCGGCACGCCATCGGACAGTTTCGCCAGCGACGCCAAAGCGTCCCGGTCGAACATGCACGCATCCAGGCCGCAAATCGTGAGTCGGTGTTGAATGTACGCGTTCGTCTGAGCCGGTGTGAGGCATTGCAGCGCGGTCCGGACGGCGACGCGCTCATTGAGTGCCGGCACACGCTGCACCTGTGGGAGCAACTCCGGCTGACCGCACAAGATAAGTGACAGGCCGAGTCCGCACACTTCTGACGCGCTGAGTAATAGCGCCAGCGAGGGAAACACATCCGCCCCGTCCATCAGATGGGCGTCGTCGATCATCAGCACGGGACGCAACCCCTCCGAAGCGAGCACCTGGAGGCGGTCTTCGAGTCGGCGAACAAGCTCGGCAGGGGCAATCGGCTCCTGACTCAGAGCGTCGTCCGCCCCCAGCCGACGGGCGATGAGTCCCAGCGTCCCGGTCGCATCGAGTTGGGGAAACAGAATTCGGATCACCGGGCGGCACGGCTCCGCCAGTTCCCCTTCAAGCACCCGCGTGAGATACGTCTTGCCCAGTCCGTGTCCGCCGACGAGCAGGGCCGCCCCCTTGCCCTGCTCGACGACATATTGCAACTTCAGCACCGCCGCCTCATGCGACGGGGCCCGGAAGAAAAACTGCGGATCGCAGTTGTTCTCAAAGGGCAGGGTGTCGAGTTTCCAGTAGTCGCCATACATGCAATGTCTCGTGCGGTTCGCCGGAGTCGAATCATCGAGGAGGACGGTGTTGTGGCGCGGGCCGCGGTGCGGAGTGGGGCGATGCTTGCGATCGGTTGAGGGACGTCGCGGCGACCGAACCGGCACCGGCTCAGTCGTCGGTCGAGACCGGTTCTCCGAGCGGAATCTGCGAAGAGGATGAAGCAGCAGCCGTGCCAACAGCCTCTTCCTCGATCGCTCCGCTCAACCACGCGGCCTCGGTGACGGCTCGGGATTCGTAACCGGCGACACGGACACCCCCCGAACCGGCTGCCTCCGGCTCAGTAAACTGGACGGGCGTGACAAACGGAGGGGAAAGGGCATCGGTCCGTCCCACCGGCGGATTCTGCTTGAATTCTGTCTGCAGCGGCGGTTTCCTGACGACGTCTGTTTGGCGACTCGGCCCGTGATCGCTGGTGCCTACCAAATCGCCATGCAAACCCGACTGCGGTGTGATCGACTGCGGTGTGATCGGCTGTGTTGTGACTGGCTGCGCAGCAACCGAAGGCGCATCGTCGGAGAGGTCGCCAAACAGCGGATGGTCCCAGACGGATTCCCTGACGGGCGTTTTCTGGGACCAGTGAATGATGACGCTCGACAGGCATGCGACTGCTGCGACAGCGAGCACCGCCGCCGCCCGTTCACGGCTGACTCGTCTTAAACTCCGGAATTGCGAGAATCCGCGCATCATCGACAGTCCGAACGTTCGATAACCTTGAACCGTGCGAAGAGTTGCCGTCGTGACCGGCTCCTTCCGTGGCAGCCAGTACAACCCGGCCCGACCGTGCCGGTCTCAGTCGCCAGCGCACGGACCGCAATTTCCCGGCGGGGACGACGTCTCCTCTCGCTTTATCGGGCGTCGGCCCTGCCGATCATGAGGGTTTCGCCGAATCTCCCGGTCATGACGATTGTGCCGGCAGGGCACGCAGTGGGATCGGGTGCTTCAACATTCGGCCGATTCAAAGTCTCCTCATGGCCCGGATGGCGCACCGCCGCAGGTTTCAGCAATTCGCTCATGACGGCGGTCGTTGATAGAATGGGGCACGCGAGAATTGCGGAATCGGGCCGCTCGCGGAATCCTGCGAACCAGGTGCTGCGACTTGAGACGCAGGAAAGACCGACAATTTCACGCCACAAATCCCAATGACCTCAGTGACAACATCCCCTCGGCGTCTGCTGGATCTCGACCGCGCCGGTCTTTCCGCCTGGTGTGCGGCTCAGGGAGAAGCCCCGTACCGGGCGGACCAGATTCGGCGCTGGGTGTACGGTAAGCGGGTCAACACATTTGACGACATGCACGATGTCCCCGCCGGTTTGCGGGCCAAGCTGCACGAACACTTCACGCTGTTCGAATCCCAAATTGTGCGGCATCAGGTTGCCTCTGACCGAACCGAAAAACTGCTGTGCGAACTGGCGGATGGAGAACACGTTGAGTGCGTGCTCATGCGGGAAACGCAGCGCCGGACCGTTTGCCTGAGCACGCAAGTCGGCTGCGCGATGGGGTGTGTCTTCTGCGCAAGCGGACTGAACGGCGTGAAACGCAACCTGTCGACCGGCGAAATTCTGGAACAGGTGCTCCGGCTCGATCGTCTGCTCGCGGCGGACGAGCGGATCACGAATGTCGTGGTCATGGGAATTGGCGAGCCGCTGGCGAATCTCAACGCACTGTTGCCGGCACTGGCGACGCTCAATGAGAAAGGAGGCCTCGGCTTGGGAGCGCGGAGGATGACCGTCTCGACGGTCGGATTGCCGGAAGGCATTCGCCAACTGGCCGCACATGGGAAGCCGTTCAACCTGGCGGTCTCCCTGCATGCTCCCAATGACGAACTCCGCAACCGCATCGTGCCAGTCAACGCCCGCATCGGCATCGACGCCATACTCGCGGCGACCGACGATTACTTTCAATCGACCGGGCGGCGCGTGACTTACGAATATGTCTTGCTGCGCGGCCTCAACGACGCCGAGGAGCACGCCCGGCAACTCGGCGGGTTGCTCGCCCGCCGCAACGCCCACGTCAATCTCATCCCGATGAATCCGGTCGAACCGCTCGACATGGCGGCTCCCTCGGCTGTGCAGACCGCAAAATTTGTCGACACCCTGGAACGCGCCGGCGTCAACGTCACGGTCCGCAAGCGAAAAGGGGCCGACATCGAAGCCGCCTGCGGCCAATTGCGACTCCAAACAGAGACTGTCCCGCTCGACGTCGTCGCCGGATGATGCAAACGGACTGCAACGGAATCACATCGCGAACCAGAACGAAAACCAGAGCCCGGAGCGTTAGACGGGTTAATCGGTGACTGCCTGTTCGCCCTGCTCACGCACCGCCGCACGTCAGGTCGCCCCCATCGGACGAAAAATCGGAGACTTCGGGGTCAGATCCGAATGGCACTTGAACTACTGTAAGCCGTTAGGCTGCGTGGCGTTTGTAGTCGGCTCGGGGCTTTTGCATAAGCTTGTAGTTTTTGGGGCGGCGTTTTTTGACACGCGGTTCCTCGCGGTCGGGGCGGTT
>JAJDEI010000080.1 GCA_029259845.1 Planctomycetaceae bacterium
CTCCAAAAACGAAAACGGTGACACCAGAAAGGCGAAGTCACCCGGCAACGCGTGAGCATGACTTGCCGTCCATCGGCAGGCACGTTACATCACACTGAACATTCACATGGCTGTCGGTTTTGAAGTGCCCGGTGACACGGCAAGCGAACCGACCGCGAGGTCGTCTACCACGGCGTTCAGAAGGGCCGCGTGGCCCTCAAGGAACGACAGCTCCGCATCGACAAGCCCCGGCTCCGCAAGCGGCACCGCGTGGATGGGGAATCCGGTGAAGTCGAAGTCCCCGCCTATGCGGCTCTGCAGAAAGACGCCCGCCTGGCGGATCGCATGCTCCAGATCATGATGGCCGGCGTTTCCACCCACCGCTACGAGCAGGTGCTTCCGGAAATGGCCGAGACGGTCGGCATCTCCAAGAGCCAGATCTCCCGGGAGTTCATCGAGTCCGGGGAACGGTTACTCAAGGCTCTCGCCGAGCGGGACTTCTCCGAGACCGACCGGCTGGTGATCTACGTCGATGGCCTGCAATTCGGCCCGTATCACGTGATCTGTGCGGTGGGGGTCGATGAGGGGGGCCACAAGCACGTGTTGGGATTCCGCGAAGGAGCGACCGAGAACGCCGAAGTCGCTAAGGCGCTGCTGGAGGATCTCGTGGCCCGGGGCGTCAGTCCCTTCCGGCGCGGCGGCTGTTCGTGATCGACAGCTCCAAAGCCCTGCGGAAGGCGATCGACTAGGTGTTCGGTGAGCACAACCCGGTGCAACGCTGCCGAATCCACAAGGTCCGCAACGTCGTGGGGCACTTGCCCAAGGAACAGCACGATCAGGCGCGTGCGACCATGAAGGCGGCGTTCAAACTCTCGGGCGAGGAGGGTCAGGCGAAACTCCAGCAGTACGCGACGTGGCTGGAGCGGGAGTGCGGCCGGGACTGGACGAGTTGTTCACGATCAACCGGCTGGGGTTGCCGTCATCGCTCAGAAGGTGTTTGGAGACGACGAACCTGATCGACAACAGCCACTCGGCGGTGCGTGAGCGGACGCGCCGCGTGAAGCACTGGCAGAAGCCTTTCGAGTAAACGGAGCAGCCAAAGCATGAATTTCATAGCTCTAAGCCAGACTCCGTGTACTTATTCAATGAGTCATCGTGGACGCGTGCAAGTTGTCGCAATCTGCAGTCGCCGCTCGACGGCACCAGAACAGCCAATACACAGAGGACCCGGGCGCAGGAATAGAAATCCTGTTTCCCCTGACCGTATACAAGCGGAAACTCAAATCATCGTCTTCATGTGCTCGACCTGGTCCTGCATCTCCTTCGCGGCGGCTCTGATTTTCTCCACCGACCCGTCCGGAGACTTCCAGATCTCCACGATCTTTTGCTCCTGATCGGCCAGCTTCTGTGCCTCGGCTTCCAGAGGCGTCCCTTTCACATCCTCGTTTGTCATAAAGGCGTGGATGGCGGCCCCCAGTTGGTCCTCAACCGGGTTGTTCCGCCCCTTATACGTGTCGACATTCACCTGAAACTGCAGGTCTTCAACTTCCGAAACAATCATGTTAAACGCACCATAGTACGTTCGCGTGTCCATGCTTTCGCGACTATTCCCGCCAATAAAATCACAACCCACCAGCGAAACGACGGTACACAAGAACCCCGTCAAACGAAGCCCGTTGATCATTGTTCTATCCTTTTGATGTCCTATGTCGCAGAATCTGAATCGCGCCGCTACGATCTCGTCGGCGCACCATATTCGAGGCCGATTCTCACGATCGATCGCTGTTCCGCGGTGCGGTCCGGCTGAATTGTGGTTACAAAACAGCCGGCCAGCCACGCCAATCTGCGAGCGGCCGCCTTAAAGTGAAAAGCCCCCGGCTGCACCTGCAGTCGGAAGCTTTGATGCACCTAATTAGCACGACCTTCCCGACCGCATTTGCAGCCGGGAAGGATCAATCTCTGCACTCTCAAAATGCCTAAAATTCACCAATCACTTCACCCCCGGCTCGCGTGCCAACCGCCCGCCAGACACCCAGGTCGATGCTGCCACCGACGAACCTGACACTTCCGTCAGCGAGGCAGACATGGACGCCTCCCGTATGGTGACTGCGAGCAGACATCATGGCAACCTCACTCTCGTCGTCCGGAATCGAGCCGGACCCGCAGTCAGCTTGAGACGAATTCGGAGTCAGCATGTGGTTGTAGGCTCCATGCTGAAAACTTGAGTAATACCACGCCGGGTCATCGCCACTCGTCCAGCCGTAATCGGTCCTGTATAAGCTGGGATCTGTCCCCTCTGCCGCAAACGCTGTAGTACAGGCGGAAAGGACGCTGGCAGGGGTGTTATTCGGGTCGGACGTGGTGATCACATTCCCCCCCGAAGTTTTATAGAAGTAGTTCTCCAATCTGGCTTCCTTGCTGGCGGTGCCGATCATTCGCTCAGAGTACATGGCGGTGTTCGAGGTACCATCGGTAAAGTCACGAATGCTGCGACTCTTGTCAGCGAACGCACCCCCTAATGCACCGTCCAGTGCAGCCGCAGCACGCGGCGTGTATATTGGATCCGTCCCGATGTTGTTACCGAAATGCCGCCCGCCGTAGACATGAGCGCCCCAGTTGCCACGGTAACTGTTCGTGTTAACACCGGATTGATGGCGGGGATCGGACGGGCACATGAACGCCGGGAGCGCAAGGTCTGTCACAAAGGCGTTCGCAATGCAGAGCGGTGAACCTTTGCGAATGCGCGTGTTATTATGATCGAGCTGATTGTAAACATTGCCCTGATCAATATATGCCAGAATGTGGTACAGCGGCGAGAGGTGGCCATACCAGCAGGTCATGCCAACACTTTGCCCCCGCGAAGGAGTCATACGTCCCGGAGGAAACGTCCGATGGACATCATGATAGTTGTGCAGCGCGAGCCCGATCTGCTTCAGATTGTTCCGACACTGGGTGCGGCGCGCGGCTTCGCGGGCCTGCTGCACTGCGGGAAGGAGCAATGCAATCAGAATTGCGATGATGGCAATCACCACCAGCAACTCAATTAACGTAAAACCACGTTTCTTGAATTTCATCATATCACGTTCTCCTCAAGAATTACGAACCACGAGCAAAAGGACAACATGTATCAACAAGTGTCCATGTTACATCCGAGCAGGGCAATTACATGTCGAAGATAGGATTCGCCACCCTGCTTACCGCAGCAGGGCGTGTGGCAAGTGGCAATGTGCCGGATTCTTCAGAAGATTTCAGGCGGAGAACATGACAATCGTTCATGGACAATCTGCCAATTCGCAAATAATGACGAGATATCAAGTGACCGGTTCGGGGATCACGTCGTGTTTTCCCGTGTCTTTCAGCCATTCGATGTGCGCTTGAGAATATCCTGAATCATAGCGTGGCTGGAATTGCCGTTCAACAGTCCTCAACTCAGAAAAATCAATGAATCCCAAGAAATCCGAAGGGCTGATTGACCGTTCCGCGAGCGATTTTGCTGTGATTTGCTGGGAAATCGCTATGAGCATGGCGTTCCACAGATCGGCGGTGCTTGGCTCCTGCTGCCAAATGTTTGGTCACGTTGAGGCGATTCGCCTGAAGGCAACCGCGGACGGCCCACCCGCAATGTGGAACGAATCGGCCGCGAAGTCGCCGCGAAATTGATCGAAGCAGGTGGGGATGCGCTTCTCGAAGAGGAGTAGGCTGAAGGTTGATTGCGGGAACCGCCGTCCCAAATTGTGAGTGCCTGAATCGCGCGGAACTTCATGGCTCGCATTCATTTCTTTCGGTGTGCGCGGCCCCGTGAAATCACACACAGGGAGCTTGCACGCCTGCATGGATCCGATCATAATCAAGCTCGTGTGCTTTTTCGATGATGTCTGTTGATGACACCACTCAGTAAAGACCGCATTTTGGAGCATTCTCCCGTGTCGCACGAAGCCGCCAGATCATTCAACGATTCCGTTACAGGTTCAATCCAGCCTGGCAATAATCCGGGACTGTCGTACCACCAGAATCGGCTGTGTCGGCTCGATGGTAAGCAGTGTACGTCGGTCGTCCGTGACCCGGTTGCGCAGGCATCACCACGTTGGGCAACCGTGGTCGTACGAAGTTTGATCTGTGCTGTTATTCTCGTTGGAGTCGGTTGTGGACAGACTGGTCCGCGACAGTACACCGAGGAGGAAGTCCAGGCTCAGCGTGACAAACTCTTAGCAGCGAACCCAGCAACGCCGCCCGATACCCCGGAACAAATTCGGGAGAAGGAAGCGAAGGTGGAGGAAACGTTGCCTCAGGTTTACGCAATGCTGGAGGAGGCAAAAACGGATCCGACAAAAGTCGATGAGGTTGTCGAGTTGTCAATGAGCCTGGTGACGCTGCTCCCCGAACATCGTGCGGCCAACGTCGCCTATGGCAAGGCGCAGCTGGCCTCGTTTTTCGCCAACGAAGCCACCGACCCCTACAATAGAGCGGTCGCCATTAATTCGGCAGCTCGGGAGATCGACCGTTTGCGGAAAATCTTTGACGACTTGTCCGAAGACGAGCTGCAGCTTTGCCAGGAGGTCTATTTCAACCGGGCTCGCCAGGTAGGTTATTATCCTCATGGAGAGGATGCACCCGATCAGTTTAAGGATGCGATCGAGAAGCTGATGAGTTCGGGATTCCGTGATGCAGAGCGACTCAAGACAGAGCCGAAATTTGAATACTTCTTCACCGATCCCAAATCTGCCCCTGTACTACAGGCAGCCATCGCACAGATTGAGGAATCCGGTGAAGAGTGATTGGTCCCAATGAAGCCGGCAAAACGACTCTGACAGGGGTTATTTTTCGGGGATGAATTCAACGCTGACGGGACCTGACAGCGGCAGGCTCGACCCGAGTGTATTCCTGCGGTGTCGATCGAGAATCCCGGGAATTTCAAGCAGCATTGCCTCTCTGCCGGCAAAGACACCCCTCTCAGGATTTCGTTCATTCTTCATTTTTAGGCGTCGTTTCTGCGAATGCGGCCCGGAGCGCCGTTCGCAGTTCGGCCATTGGCTTTTTGCGTTCTCCCGGTGTCATATAGAAACGGTAACCGTGGTCCTGCAGCTGAACGCCCAGCATGCCTTCGAATCCACGACGCGCGAATTGACGGTTGATCAAATACGGATCGTCCAGGGCGTTGATCAACGCGTCTTGAATCGTCGTGTCCCGGTCCCATTTGGATTTCGTACGGAACAGGGCATCCGCGGCAACCTTCCGAACCGCTTCGTTCTCGCTCTGCAGCCAACCCAATGCCGCCGATTGTGTACGGTTTGCATATTGCTTCTGCAGTTTCATGTCGTCGAATTTCGAGTCAAACCATTTCTCTAAATAGCCGATCGTCCAGTTGATCGACTTGTCTGTGTGGCACTGATTGCACGCATTTGGATGATTGGCGTGAATCATGTCGGCGTTTGTCGGCGAGAAAATCGTGTGCGTGCGAACGACGTCCTGCAAACCCTCGTTGATTCGGGGCATGTGGCAGTTCATGCAACGACTGCCCTCGCTGCCCGGCTGATGATGCGAGTGCGCGACTTGTGATTCATCCGACGCATATTGCTGATGGCACTGGATGCAGCGCGCGTCGTCTTTTGCCGGTGTCGACGACCATTTGTGACCTGTCGCCTGATGCGGGTTGTGGCAGTTGGTGCATTTGAGCTGACTGTAGCAGCTGCCCCGCATGGCGTCGGAGTATTCGGTCGAGTTCCAGGTAGACATGCCGCCGGCGAACTGGGGACGGTTGCCGGAGTGACATCGGCCGCAGGCCCAGTTGACGTTGTCGTGCGTACGCCCCAGGTCGGTCGGTTCGTCCACGGATCCGGAACGCAGGTGTGGACTGTGCGGGAAGAACGCGGGGAGAATTTTCGGGTCCTCGGCGTGCTCGCGGCAACCCAGATGACACGACTCACAACTGATTCCCAGTGTGACTGCATGCTCCGACGCTGGGATTGCATCGAGCGAATTGAGCAGCTCAACCGCTTGATCGTCCGGCAGGGATCTGTGCCGGGGCGGCAACCAGTTGGGTCGTTCTTCCGCCAAATAGTTCGAGACCGCCCACTGGATGTTGACGGGTACTTCGCGGGCCAGCTGGTTCGCGTTCCCCGACAGCAGATCACCCAGTGGGCTCGTGGTGTGACATTGATCACAGGCATCAGCGTATTGGCAGAAGTTGGTCTGGTAGCTTGTCACCTCGAAAGGGTCCATCCGTTGGCCATCCGGCGATTCTTCTTGCGCGACGTTGACAATCGGCACCCATTCCCCGGGCTCGATCCAGAAGCCTAACGGCAGAACGTGGTCGAATCGCTGCGGATCGGTCTGCTGCTCTGCGGGTTCAGGCCCGTCGACCTGCTTGCCGATGTAGTACTGAAAGAAACGCGAGCCGATCGTTTGATGAATCGCGTACGTTCGCGATTCTTCTCGTTCGAGCCGCATTCGGTATTCGCCGTTCTCCTCAAAAAACGTCGCCTCCCCCCCGAGATAAGAAATACTCGTGCCGGAGAAGTCACCGACAACGGTCGACGCATCGGCCAGCGCGTTCATCCAGCGATGTGGATGATGCGACCAACCGTCGTAGTTCTTCTGATGACACTCGCGGCAGGATTCCGGACCGGCGTAGTCCCCGGGGTGGATGTTGCTGGACGCGTTATCGGGCTGGCCCGTCGCCTCCCGCAGACGAGCGGGAATGTCGTCCCACCAGACATTGATATGTGGTGTATTGGCCGTTTGCGATTGATTGTAAAATACCAGCCTTCTCGACCCGGTGCCGCTCGTGCGTTCCGGCGGCCCAAACTCGAACGTGCCAACGATCACCACGACAGCGAGTCCGATCACGAGGATCAAACCAATCGCCAGCGGCCACCGGTTGTGACGCGGTGGTAATTCGGATTGATTATCCAGCGCCCACTGGTGATTACCTTTGGTCATTTGTCTGTCCAGCGTGTGGAGCGAATGGATTCTGAGCCAACTACTATAGTCGTTTCACCGAGGGCGAAAAATGGAAATGGTCATGTAGGCACAGACAAAATAAAACTCCGGGACCGGTTCGGCAATCACATTGTTCGTGCGGTCACTGGATTCACAGGAATCGGACAAGCATTAGCCGCGATGCCGACGAATTCAGGTTGTCGGGGTTTCCCTGTCCCGGCCGCCGATTTACTCTGAGTGGGAGTCTTCTGAAAGGACTTCCTCATAATTCGCGTGTACGCCCGGAAAGGGGACAGGCACCGACCAGACCGACGTGGCAATATCAGATCACGATCACAGATCCGGTCGGAGCCAGTCCCCTTTCCTCAAGCGACGGCTGGGCACGACGGATTAACCGTTCATCACGGTGTTGATGGTGTTGCGGAGGACGCTGCCGCTGTTCGTCAAAGCAGCGCGCTCTTTTGACCACAGCTCCACTTCGATATGACTCTGCACACCGCTGCGGCCGACAACCGCTAATCCTGCCACTTCCATTGTCTATGGCGTTGATTGTTCGGGACCGCTCAATAATGAACCCATGAATTGATCGGTCTCCGCCCCCTCGGCGGCGTCCACAACGATGCCGTTGTCCACCAGGAAGACTGCCGGATTGACGACGTACGGCTTGCCGTTTGGCCAACTGAGCAAGGCATCGCCGGACAGGTCTAAAGTGACCCGGTCAAACTGAAATCGCCAACGGTCATCACCGCCGCCGAAGACAAAAACGGCCGTTCGTTCGTCTGGTCGATGCGTTTCCGGATCGGCGAAATATCGGGCGACCATGTTTCGGCAATGACCACAGTCCTGATGGGCAATCAGAATCATCCATTTGCCACTGCCGAGTTCTGACAATCGGGAGTCCACTTGTCCGGTCAGGGGCCACGACTTCCCGATCAGCAGGTCTGCCACCAGTAATCGCGACCTTTCGTGTCTCAAGAGTACGTCATAGCGCCAAACCGACAGCGCCGCAACCAGACCTCCCACCACGGCAACGATGGTCAGTTGTCGGATCAGAGTTCGTGAAGACATCCGCCAGCGACTCGGACGCAAACACCCCGTCAGCAGCAGCACGACCGTGTCGACGACCACCATCGTCTCGGGGGCCAGTTGCTTGCCGAAACAATCACAGGACTGATCCTTCGCCATGGCATAAACAGCCGATGTGACAAAGATCGCGAAAGTCGTCAGCGTCAGCAGCCAGGCTAAAAACCGATTTCCGACAATCAGATAGGCCGCCGCCGCCGCTTCGAATGCCGTCACGGCAGCGAGACGTGGCATCGTGCCAAGCAAGCCACCGCCGGAGAGGATCTGTGCCATGTTGAAGACCTTGCTCACGGCGGCTGCCAACAGCAAGGCGGCCACCGTGAAGCGAAAATGCTCCCAGCCGAACGGCCTGCCGTCCGGTTGCGTCGCATCGGGTGTTTTGCTCAAAGAATCACTGCCTCTGTCTCAAAGCACAGATCACTTGTGTCAGACCGTCGAGATTCCCAGATACTCGAATGCCTGTCCACTGCTTATGTCCCACCAGGTTGTGTGGCTGTTGCGCAGCGCCGGTGAAAAGCACTGGCCGGATGGGGCACATGTGACGGCGCATCCAGTGTCGTTCTCACGCGCGCCGAGTTGTCGATCGACAGAGTTTCGCGTGCCACTTTTGAATCCGACGCCGAATAGCGATGCCGCACGATCCGAAGTGTCTCTCGGCCCTCTTGCTGCCGCCTATTTTTTGATCAGCCACACTTCGGCCACCTGCGTTCCTCGCCCGTCCACAAGACCCCACTTGAGTTCGAGTTTGCCGTCCTTGGTGGCCGCCTTGGGGATGTCGTACTCCAGAGGCCAAATCGGATGCTCGATCCGCATCGGTCCATGAATGGGGTACTTCCCGTCGGCCACCAAATCGATCGTCGAGCCAAACCGCCCGAATTCGACGACTCGGACTTTGTACGCCGCATTTTTGTCCAGCCCCTCATAGCGCATGATCAAGGGAGCGCCGGGGAACGTCTGGCAGTGATGCAGCCAGGAGAAGCGAAAGTTCTTGTCCACCTCCAGAGTGATGTTGTTCATCCAGCGATAGTGCCCCTCGGTGACACGTTTCAGACGGCTGGGGTTCTCCTCATAGGTGGAAAGCAGATCGACGTGCGACTGTCGTTCCGGGTCGCCCAGATCGTCATAGAACCCATCGGGCCCCGGGTTGTCCCAGTTCACCAGAGCGTCAATCCTCTTCAGTTGCTCATTCTCAGTCTTCATAGACAGGATCTGTTCGAACTGGTCTTCCAACCAAGGTCGGTCGTTCAACGGCATGTCCAGCTTGTCCAGCAAGGCACCTCGCTCGGCATTCCGGGTGAAGTAAGGCGGCTTGATGCTGAACTGGAACCCGATGCTATTGAACATGTCATCGGCTAGAGCAGCCATCTCCTCACGCAGAGGCACGCCGATTTGAACGGAGTCCGCTTTGGCAAATTCTCGTTTGGCATCTGCAATTGCTTTGGCCACGCCAATCTGGGGAGCCTTCGCCAGCGCGGCGTAAGCCGCCTGCTCATACTCGTGCTCGGCGAGATACCGCTCTCGCGTGTACTGATCGAAGATGGCCCGCATGAGGTACATCTGATAGCGCCAGCTCTTGCGCACTTCGGGAGTGGCCTTCCCGCCGATCTCCCGCCATTGGGCGAGTGTCCTGGGGACGCCGTCATTCTTCAGGAAGTTTCCTTGCATGTTGTCCTGAAGCATCCACAGGCCATCGGCCGCATCCTGGCCGACGTCTTCGCCGAAAAACAGACGCCCGTAGTCCAGCACGATCTCGTGAATGTCTGCTTCGGGATCCCACCCGAGGGCGCTCCACACCATCTTGTTCAGATCGTCGTGGATTCCATCGGAGTAGGTGCCGAAGCCACTGGCGTACTCGTCGTAGGCGTTGTGGACGAGCTGGTTGTGCCCCGGTCGAGGGTTGATTCCCTCGCGCCCCAGCGCCTGGGCCATCCGACCGTCCCAGTGGGGCACAGGAAACTGTGCTCTCAAATTGTGGGTAATGTCCGGGTAACGGCGAATTTGATACTGATTCGGAAGCCACTCTCTGGCCTCCTTGATTCCGTGGTGCTCCGTGCCCGGACCATACACGTACCCGCCCAGCCACGTTGGCTGCTCCTCGCGAAAGTATGTGAACATCCACTCGGTCCACTCCGGAATCATCTTCTGGTTCGACACGAACACGCCGGCATCGGGAAATCGCTTGTGCAGCATGCTCGCCATGCCTTTGAGGGCGGGCATGAGAATCCGCGGGTGGTTATTCCCAGGATCGCCGCCAGGAACAAACAGGTGGTCAATACGCGGCATCTCGTTAAAGAACCGTTCACGGTAACCCAGCTCTCGGTCGTATCGCTCCTGATCGTCACCCAGAATCGGCACCGGATACCACAGGAACACGTCAAGGTCATAGTCATCCAGCAGCTTCGACAGTCGGATGTTCATGTCCCATTGCGGTTCCGCCATCAGCACGCCGTCCTTTTCGCCCGGCGGCTGTTCCTGGATCAACTCGGCGCCGCTACACCCAAAGATTGATAATTCCCGCAGATACTGTTCGTACGTCCCCACTGTCCACAGGTCGTAGCTGGTCGCTGTGTTTCGATATCCGAGCTGATGGACACGCATCGGATACCTGGGTGATGTCGAGATCTGCGTGTCCCTGGGGAGGTGGACCTCTCCTTGACGCATTGTCATCTCACGCAGCAGTCGACCGACGCCGAACAGGACACCCCGCTCATCCCGACCGACGATCAGCACTGTCTCGCCATCGACGCCGAGTGCGAACCCCTCCGCCGCGTCGGGTACGACTAACCCCGCAGGCAAATCCACTCCCTCGGGCAGATCGGCGGCAGTACTGAACACAATGCGGGTCGCACCGGAAAAATGGTCACGGATGTACCAGCGGATTCCCGTGCGTTCATAAACAGCGTCACTCAAGGCCGCCGTGGCCTTTCCGACAGGCCCGCCCACTGGTGAAACCAGCACGGTGGTTTTCAAATCGATCGTGGACTCCGCATAGCACAGGTTGACTGTGACCATGAGCAGGACCATCGCCGCCACAACGACCCGTCGTGACAGGAAAAGAGTTCTGCTCGCCCAACGGGAAAACCGGAAGAAACGCCGCAGTGTCGGTGTCGCGATCATAATCTGTTTCGATCTTCTCAAAGACGTGAACTCAACCGAGATTTCCCAAATGGAATCCGTCCTGGCCGCATCGCAGGGCGATTTGCTCGAGGGTATCCCGAAGTTGCCTGCTCCGCAACGATTTCACTGCCATTGCGACCGTTTCGCCGCACGTGGGACGGCCCCAAACGCCCATCTCTCACCCTGCGTACGGACCGTCCGCGCCTTCCTTCGTCAACTTCGGAGTTGTTCAACGCGGCAGGGCCTCATTCCGGCACGGGAAGGGGTCGTTTCAGTTTCAGCCGATGGATCCGCCGTCGCAGTTCCCGAAACAGCGGACGGGGAATCGCCACTTCCGCCATCTGGAACGTCACGTACCGGGCGTGACGGACGATCTTCGCCCCCGGTGGCAGCACCAGCGGCCGCAGGAAGTTGCCCAGGTTGTAGGCCAGTGCGAACAGTTGCAGCCGCACCTGATTGGCCACGAAACGGCAGCAGGAGAGCCGTGTCCACTTCAGGGCGTACTTCCCTTCCTTGATCCACTGTTCAGCCGTCCCGCGCTGGTTGTCGAAGTCCACGACCTCTCCGGCCCAGCGTCGCAGGTTGGTGACGATGAAGCCCGCGCGGGGATACAGTTCCCCCCGATGCCATTCCACCTTCGCCACGACCCGTCGCGGCTTGTCCCAGGTGCTGGCCTGATACGTGAAGTCGGTGTAGGAGATAATTGGTTCCTTCGGCGACCGACCGGACGGGTCAGCAGGTAGTCGATCTGCTCGTACAACACGTCGTTGGCAGGGAGACGGATGGCGTACCGGTAGCCCTCGTCTTCCAGGTATTCGTAGATGTCCGGTTTCGCGAAGGCCGCATCGCCCCGGAAGGACCGTTTCTTCGTACCCCGGTATCTCGCGACAACTGGCTCCAACACGCTGCAACAGTCGCCGGTGTCCCTCCCTTAACAATGCCCGCTCCATGTCTCCGAACTGGTTGAAGCAGAACAGCGGGTGATAGCAGCGACATTCAAAGTGCCCGTTGTAGGTCGTCCCTTCCTGCTCACCATGCGTGGGACTGACGGAACTGTCCATGTCGAGAATGACTTCCGACATCCGCACCCGACCACGCACCTGATCGATCCAGCGTCCTGGTAAATCCATCAGTTGGGAAAGATTGCGTGGTTCCGTCAGAACCTGCGTCTCGAAACGACCGACCTGACTGGTGGACGCGGCCGCTTTCTCGGTGGCTCGGGCGCCAACAATGTGGCGCATGGCCGAATCGACACACAGGCGTTCGGCATCATCGGTGTCGTCGTAGCCAGCCAAACGGCTGTAGATCGACTGCCGCAGCATTGGGATGACGGTGTGTTGCGTGTTCTGGCCGGTACGGGGATCGGCCATCCCGATCTTGTCCACGCCAGCCGTCAGCCCCAGTGCGTCATCGAGTTCCCGGTACGCGAGCAAACCGGCGTCACTGGTGACCTTCGCTCCGTGGGATTCCAGCCGAATCCGCCCGTCAAAATCGCCCCGCAAGGCATCCCGTTTGTTTTCACCCATCACATTTGTAAGCGTCCCACGAACTACATCTTGTTGGGCGTGGTACTCTCGACTCGTCATCCACAAATCATTGACGAGGAGAGTTCATGGCCAAGCAAGCCAGGCGGAGCCGCGCCGATCGTGAGCAGCTCTGGCGAGATCTGATCGAACGTCAACACCGGAGTGGTCAATCGATTCGTAAGTTCTGTGACTCCGAGGGCATTTCGCAGCCGTCGTTTTATTCATGGCGGAAGCGGCTGCAAGAGTCGAACGGCAGACCCACAGCTCAGTTTGTCCCCGCAGATCGCAGTGGAGTCGGCTCCAGCGCGGCAGGCACGAATCGAGATCCTGTTCAGCGATGGGAAGTGCGTTCGCGTCGAGCCCGGTTTCGATGAGCAGACGCTGCGGGACGTGCTGGCGGTCCTGGAGCAACAGCCGTGCTGAGCCTCAGCCTGCCGGTGCAGATATTTCTGTGCGTGCTCCCGACCGACATCCGCCGCGGCTTCGACGGATTGATGCGGATGGCCGAGGAGCATCTCCCACAGAATGTCCTCGATGGTGGGCTGTTCGTGTTCGTGAACCGACGCAGAGACCGAGTGAAGCTGCTGTCTTGGGACGGGGACGGATTGTGCATCTGGTACAAGCGGCTCGAACGTGGGACTGTCGAACTGCCAGCCGCTTCGAGTGAGACGACTCACGTGACGCTCACGGCAACCGAACGGGCCCGACTGCTCGGAGGAATCGAACTGGCCAGTGCGAAGCGCCGCAAGCGCTACAGACGGAGTGCCTGAGCCAGTGATGTGGACCGCGAGCGAAGCGCGTTGGCTCAGTTTGTCAATTCTTTTCTCACCCACCGTTTTTCGGCAAACGATTGCTGCACGCCTGAGGTACTCAGGATGACATGAACACGGACGCCGCTTCCCGTCGCGACGACGTGTCACTCTGCCATCAGATCAGGAATGAGCAGCAGGCCACGATCACGGGTCTGCAACAACGCAGGGGACGATTGGAGCACGACGTCGAGCTACGGCTCCGTAGCAAGTACGGCCCGCGCAGCGAACGCATCGATCCACAACAGCTGCAGCTGTTCGATGATGATGGGGAACAACCGCCAGACGAATCTCCCACGGCGGACGCAGGACACTGCGCTGCCGTCGTCGTCCGTGAACACCAGCGTCGCGGTGGCGGCCGGAACAAGCGACCCGAGCACCTGCCGAGAGAGATTGTGGAACACGATCTGTCCGAAGCGGAGAAACCGTGTCCGGAGTGCGGGATTCAGCGCGAACGGATCGGCTGCGAGACCAGCGAACCGTGGGAGTTCGTGCCGGCCGTGCTGAAGGTCATCGAACACGTCCGCTGGAAATACGCCTGTCGGTCCTGTCAGGAACACGTGGCTATTGCGCCGCCGCCGAGCAGGCCGATTGAGAAGGGCCGCCACGGGCGGTTTGTTCAGAACGCTCAGTGGTGAGATCGCGCCAATCGCAGCGAAAACGGTTTCCCCATCGAACAAACCCCGCGAGGGGCCTGGTCCCGGTCTACTCAGCGCGATTGTGGTCGGCAAGTCTGCCGATCCTCTGCCGCTGTACCGGTTGGAAGACGTGTTCGCCCGTGCGGGCGTGGACCTGTCTCGCAGCACGCTCTGTCGCTGGGCGCTGCAGACAGCCCAACTGCTGGATCCACTCGACCAGCTCATGATCCAGCGGGTTCTCGGTTCCGCAGCCATGCACACCGACGACACACCGGTCCCCGTGCTCGATCCGACGCTGCCCCAAACTCGCACCGCCCGGCTGTGGGTCTACTGGGGGGACTGGCGGAATCCGTACACCGTGTATGACGACACGACCAGCCGCAAACGAGATGGTCCGGCATCTTTCCGGCAGGATTTCGACGGTTATCTGCAGGCCGATGCGTTCGCGGGCTACGACGGCATCTACGTTGGGGGACGAGTCCAACAGGTGCTCTGTTGGGCGCACGCGCGGCGCAAGTTCTTCGAGGCGCGGACGGTGCAGCCGGAGCCCGCGCATCGGGCACTGGCCTCCATCAGTCGGTTGTCTGCCGTCGAACGGCAGGCACAGTCGCTGATTGGAGACGACGGCCTGACCACGGACGAGGCGTGGCAGGATTGGCACCGCCAGCGTCACGAGCTGCGACAGGAGCAATCACTTCCCGTGCTGAGCGAGTTTCACGACTGGCTGCAGACCGTGGAACGGGAAGTGCTGCCCAAAAGCCCGGTCGGACGGGCGATCCGGTATGTGCTGCCCCGCTGGGACGGACTGGTGCGGTACTGTGAGCACGGAATGCTGTCGATCGACAACAACCTGAGTGAGCGGAGTGTGCGGCCCGTGGCGATCGGCCGCAAGAATTATCTATTCTTGGGCAGCGATCACGGCGGCAAAGCGGCCGCGATTCTGTACAGCCTGATGGCCAGTGCCAAGGCGAACCAGGTGGAGCCGTTCGCCTACGTGAGGGATCTGCTCGTGCGACTCTCCGGCAATCGGCCGGATGATCTGTCCGAATTGCTGCCCGATCAGTGGCTCACGACACATCTGGGATCCCGTCATCGCTGGTCACGATGATGTTGGCGTTCTCGCCGGTCTGATCAGCTTGCCGTCTGTCAAAGAATCTCAAACCCGACGGACAAGGGACTCTTCCGTGGCAAACCGAGAGAATCATGATCGTCACCATCGATGAACAGATCGCGATCGAAGTCACATTCTCTTCGATGAATCGAGAGGACGGGATCGATGACGACATTCGTTTTTGCATCCGGGAACACGGTCCGCAGAACATGAGAGTCTTCAGTGCGGACGAAACAAGCCTCTTGTTGACGCCAACACAAGCGGAGCAACTAGCGTCGGCGTTGACGCAAGCGGTCAAAGCCAGCCGGCAAACGCCCCGCTAACCGGTGCTGCGACCAAGTGCCAAAAAACGCGGCCCGCCCTTCTCCCCGCGGGACCGGGCCGTTGCTGAGACGGTTACGATTTCCAATAGATGACGTGGGCGGTAACGGAGCGTCTGGACCTGTTCAACGACGTGGCGGAGTCTGTCGTCTAACAGTCCGTTGAAAAACCCCCTTGACGGGTGGGGTAGACTTTCTTTTTTCGCGGAGTCGAACCGGGAGAGTGGCCGATGGCGGTGGGACGGCGGAGGTCGGAGCGGCAGGGGGAGTTTTGGATTGCGGCGGCGGAGACCGCGACCGGGCCGCGGCACGTATTCTATGAGCGGCTGAACGCGATCCTGGCGGAGGCGGACTTCGATCAATGGGCCGAGGAATTGTGCGAGCCGTACTACGCCGAGGGGGGACGACCGTCGATTCCGCCCGGCGTGTTCTTTCGGATGATGTTCATCGGTTACTTCGAGGCGATCGGCTCGCAGCGGGGCATCGCCTGGCGGTGACGGCGGGGCCGGAGGGAATGCCGCGGGGTTGTTCGTTGCGCGAACGTTCCCCTTAAAATTGCG
>JAJDEI010000009.1 GCA_029259845.1 Planctomycetaceae bacterium
GTCACTACAACGCGATCGGCCGTCATCCGACTCTCAGACCCTCAACGCCCGACCATCAATCAACGACTTACGACAAACTCCGGCTCGAAAAAACTTTCAGAAACACCGATTTCCCAAATCACTGGGGAACTTGGGCTAGGGGGCAGTCCGGCGACCATAGGGAAGCCGCTAGCCAGCAGAGAAGTCGTTCGCCAGCACGAAGATTCGCGACCCGTCCCCTTGGCGCGACTTTGCCACTGGCACGTTGGGAACGGCGGCAATACGAGAAATGCCCGGGCGCCCATGCGACGACGGCAGGATCGGTCGGCGACGCCCGGAAGACGCTATTCGCTGAGTTTTGACGCGGGCCCGGCTTCCAATCGTTTGTCAAACCAATCCGCCAACACGGCCACTTCCTGGTGAATCGTCAGCCAGGGATGTCCGCCACCCGGCTTGACGATGAGCTCTGCCGACACGCCTTTCTGTTCGAGCGCTTCCTGCATCAGTTGGGATTGCTTCAACGGGACAACCGGATCGGCGTCGCCGTGAATCAGCAGAAATGGAGGCTCATGGCCGGTGACCCGCCGCGCCGGAGAGAGCTTCGTCAGCGTGTCGACGATCTGTTCGTCCGTGAGACCGTCGATCCGACCATTAAACCCGAGGTCCCGCAGGACCTTGCTGATTCGCGCCCCCCCGTTCAGGTCGACGTGGCCTCCGGCGAAGGCGATGAGATCGGTCGGTGGAAAGAAGACACCCACGGCATGCACGGAGGAGTCGGTCCCGCCATCGGCTGCGCCCGCGACCGCCGCCAGACAGGCCAAATGTCCGCCGGCAGAGGCCCCGGTGAGTCCCAGCCGCTCTGGATCAACCGCGTATTCCTCGGCGTGCTGCTTCACCCAACGAATCCCTCGCTGCAAATGATCGAGCATTTCCAACCCGGTAAACTTCGAGACCGAACCGGGACGGACCGCGAAGACCGTATAGCCGCGACCGCAAAAAATGTCGTACATCCGGGCCCGCTTGTGGTCATTGATCTTGCCTCGGTTGGAGTGCCAGGCACCACTGGCGACGTCGACGATCGCCAAGCCGTTCTTCGTTCCGCTCGGCACAAACACATCCATCACCAGGCCGACACCAAATGCCTCCGCATACACGATGTTTTCGTGCTGGTGATAAGGGGCGTCCGCGAGCAGAGGATCGGTTGCAGAGCAGTACGTCACGCCCGCGACCAGGAGACCGATGAGCCGACGTCGCACGGAGTAACGAGATTGCACAGAGGAATCCTCCCACGAGAAATATTACCGCCGCGTTGCCGGTCGACATTTGGCGCAGACGAAGAACGCTTAGCCTATCTCTCAAGCATCCCGAACTCAATCCCCGGCAATCCGCCGGCTCGCCGGCAAGTGCCGGGGGCGCAGGTCAGTCATGGCTGTGAGCCGCGTCGGGAAAGATGCCCTCCTGCACCTCGGAGACATACTGTTCGACAGCGGCGCGGGCGATCTCGGCAACCGATGCATACTTCTTGAGGAATCGCGGCTGAAACCCCGGGGTCAGCCCCAACATGTCGTGACTGACGAGAACCTGTCCGTCACAGTGAGGGCCGGCTCCAATCCCGATGGTGGGAATGCGCAGCTCCTCGGTGATGTGTCGTGCGATTTCCTGGGGAATCAGCTCCAGCACGATCGCGAATGCTCCGGCCTCCTGAGCCGCTTGGGCGTCGGCGAGAAGCTGCTGTTCGTCTCGTTGCACAATCGCCATCCGGCCCAGTTTGCGAACCGACTGCGGTTTCATGCCGACATGCGCCATGACCGGGATGTCCGCATCGTTGAGCCGCTCGATCGTCCTGGCCTGCGTGCGGCCTCCTTCCAGTTTGACCGCCGCCGCCTGCGTTTCCTTGAGCACGCGGCCCGCGTTTTCAACAGCCTGTCGCGGACTTGTCTGGAATGACAGAAACGGGAGATCCACAACGACCATCGCCCGTTT
This sequence comes from Planctomycetaceae bacterium, assembly GCA_029259845.1. Lineage (GTDB taxonomy): Bacteria > Planctomycetota > Planctomycetia > Planctomycetales > Planctomycetaceae > JAHBXU01. The sequence goes on from JAJDEI010000009.1 coordinate 1,963, forward strand.
GACCGCCCGCGAGACGATCTCGCCATGATAGATCATCTCATCCAGCGTGACGGGCAATGTCGTTGCTTTGCCCTGCACAACCATGCCCAGCGTGTCACCCACGAGGATGGCATCGACTCCTGCGTCGTCGAACAACGACGCCCACAGGAATTCGTACGCCGTCAGCATGGAAAGTTTCCGTCCCTGCTCCTTCGCACGGAGAAAATCGGGGACGGTGACCGCCTTCGTGCGATTGGCTGACATGTTGCCTTCCGATGATGCAGCGCCGGCCGATCGGCCGACAAGGCCTTGGGAAAGGGGAGTCGCGGCAACGGTTCGGCCAGTGGTACGTAAGAAAACGATCCCTCACCAACAACTCGACGACGCCGCCGCAATCGACCGGGGCCCGGTCGAACACCATTTCCCGAGCGATCCCCGGACGGGATCTTCCGACGGCAAGGTGCGTCCGCTCCGGGGATTGCTCGCCAGAGTCGTCCGCGCCCGTCCGAACCGCCCGTTCCTGTCCCCTGCGTCCGAATGGGACCGCAACAGGGTCAGTCGTTCCGAAGTTTGAGCCCGGTTTCCGCCAGTTTCTGGCGAATTTCGTTCAACGACGTCACGCCGAAATTCTTGGCAGAAAGCAGTTCATCCGGCGTGCGGCTGACCAATTGGCCGACCTGCGTGATGCCCAGCCGTGTCAAACACTTCCGCGACCGAACCGAGAGGTTCAGATCCGTGACCGGCCGCCCCATCGTCGCCTGTTCGGCGGGACTCAGGTCCTGAGGTGAGTAGGCCGGCTCGTGTTCCGCTTTTTGATGCAGGTTCTGGCCGATCGTCAAGCCGTGCGAGGCCATCAGGTCGCGAATTTCGTGCAGCGAAGTCTCGCCGAAGTTCTTTCCGGCAAGCAGTTCCTGCTCGCTGATCCGCGTCATGTCTCCGAGGTTGTCGATCTCCATCCCGGCCAGACAATTCCGGCTGCGGACGGACAACTCGAAGTCCGTGATCGGCCGGTTCAGGAGTTGCTCCATCCGCGCCTGATTCTTGAGCGTCTCCTCGTCGTAGTACATGTCGCCGGTGGCTTCGATGTCTTTCAGGTACAACAACGCTCGCTCATTCCGCGGGTCGAACCGAAGCACTTGACGGAAGCAGTATTCGGCGGCGGGGTAATTTTCCCGGTCCTCGTACAACAGGCCCAGGTTGAGGACAGCACCAAGATAGTACGGAGGTTTCGACAGCGCCCGTTCGTAGAGACGGATTGCCTGATCGTCATTGCCGTGCAGGCTGTTCTGCAGTGCCAACGAAAACAGGGCCCGCGAATGATGCGGGTCCATGTCGGCGGCTCGCTCGAAATACTCGATCGCTCCGAAGGCATCGCCGCGGTCAGCCAGAATGCACCCCTTTTGATAGGAATACTCAGCCCGGCGCGTTCCCTCCGCGCCCGTGCTGCTGACAACTTCGTCGGCCTCGTCCAGCTTTCCGAGCAGCCGGAGTTCGCCGGCCCGGCGTAAGGTGCATTCGATCGGGTCGTAACCGAGCGAACTGGCTTCTTCAAACTCGCGAGCCGCCTCCTCGTGCCGTCCGAGCGTCGAGAGTGCCTGAGCCCGGTAAAAGCGGGCGGTCGGATCGGGGTTATTGTCCAACAGCGAGGCCGCCTCGTCGGCTTTGCCGACAAAAAACTGCCCGATTCCCGCGCGAGTCGCTTTGTGGTGATCTCCCGACTGCGTCGCTTCGGTGCGTAGCGTTTCGACAATCCGTTCGAATTCCGCTGCCTGGGGACCCGAAGCCGCCTTGAGAATGCTGGTGACGTCTTCGGGGCTCAGACTGGGACTGCTCACGAACATGTCGTACAGATCGACCGGTTCCACCGCAGCTTGAGAGAGAGACAAGGCGACTGCTCCTACTGGAAAAGCACTGGACGCACCGAACGCGCTGCGCCCGGGGCGGACGAGAGATTTCAAGCGATTGATTATAGTGGCCGACCGCTCTCCTGCAACCGGCCCTGATCGGAGGGCGAACGTGTTTTTCACAATGGGGAGATTGTCGGCGGTTCGCCACCGGCGTTGCCTCCGGACGAACGGGGATCATGGATTGGCGTTCGCCCGGAGCCAACGGCGACGGCCGACGTCAGTGCGACGCCCCAACTTCAACAAAACGTTCGCCCTGGCCCCCCACCGGACGGCAGTTTTGGGGCTCTGTCGGCAATCCATTGTCGCCATCTCGCTCCGCGTGATGAGCGAACGAAGTGAGAATCTCTCCGGAAACGGTTGGCGTGTTTCTCCGGGTGGGCGAGGCTCCCGCCGCGCCGCGACGTGACGATTCGGCCACCATTGTGGCGAATCGCTCTCCTGCGGGGGCCGATCCCCGCGCTCCCGTTGCGGAATCCGGACCTGCCCGCTCCGCTTGCGGCTCAGCGGGAGCTTCGCCCTCCCCCCCGGCGCGGCAATTCAGGGGTTGAGTTTCCGGACAGGCTCTGAGAGTCTCAACCGCCCTTGAGGGCCAGCCAAGTAAGGTGCGTGGCCGTTGAGCAAGTTGGTGCGTTCAGTTGGTGTCGATCGCTGAACGACGCCCCGCATTGATCGCGCGATCCGAACGCACCGTCATTCATCGCCCACGCATCCTACAGCACTCCCCCTCAACCCGCTCCCGAGCCGCGATCGCCTTACCGTCAATGATCTGTGCCACAATTCCTCCGCACAACGCGTTCTTGGGTTTCTCAAGACCTACCTGGCTCGACGCCAGAATGAGTTTTTCAACGGGCTGTCAGGTCTGCGGAGTAAGTTTCCGGCGAGCTTCACCGGTTTCGATGGCGGTTCGAGAGACGGCTTCCGCGACGGCTTTCGTGACACGGCGGTCGAAGACACTCGGGATGATGTAATCCTCACGCAACTCGTTATCTGAAACGATACCGGCGATGGCGCGGGAGGCTGCAATCTTCATCGGTTCGTTCACGTGGCGGGCGCGGACATCGAGTAACCCGCGGAACAATCCGGGAAAGCAGAGCACGTTGTTGATCTGGTTCGGGTAATCGGAACGCCCGGTCGCCATGATTTTGACGAAATCTGCCGCTGCGTCGGGGGAGATTTCCGGATCGGGATTTGCCAAAGCGAAGACGATGGCGTCGGGGGCCATGCGTTTGACATCCTCGACAGCCAGGACGTCGCGTGCCGATACGCCGATGAAGACATCCGTCCCCGGGAGGATATCGGACAAGCTTCCCATCTGCCGGTCATGGTTCGTTCGCTCGGCGATCCGGACTTTGAGCGGGTTGAGGCCAGGACGGCCAGTGTGGATGGCCCCCGATCGGTCGCACACAATCAGATTCCCGACTCCCATGGCGGGCAACAGGTTCGCGATGGCCGCACCGGCCGCACCAGCCCCATTAATCACAACACGGACCGTGTCGGGCAGTTTTCCGACGATTTTGAGGGCATTCGTTAACGCGGCCAATACGACAATGGCCGTGCCATGCTGGTCGTCGTGAAAGACCGGAATATCGAGTTCGGCGGCCAGACGCTGTTCGATGTCAACACAGCGCGGGGCGGAAATATCTTCCAGGTTAATGCCGCCGAACGTTGGAGCAAGTGCCTTCACGACGGCGACAATCTCGTCGGGGTCCTGGGTGTCGAGGCAAATGGGAAAGGCATCAACTCCCCCAAACTCTTTGAAAAGCACCGCCTTGCCCTCCATGACGGGCATCGCCGCTTTGGGGCCGATGTTACCCATGCCCAGGACCGCCGAACCATCGGTCACGACCGCGACGGTATTGCGTCGAATGGTTAAGGCGAACACGGAATCCGGATCTTCAAAGATGGCCCTGCACACGCGGGCGACTCCCGGCGTATAGGCCATGGACAGGTCGTCGCGGGTTTTGATGGGAACACGCGAGACGACTTCCAGCTTGCCGCCCAAATGCATCAGAAACACTCGGTCGGAAACATTGATGATTTCAACGTCGGGAATCGATCGGATCGCCGCGACGATTCGTTCTCCGTGGGAATCGTTGCTCGCGCTGAATGTCACGTCACGCGTGATTCGAATACCGCGCACTTCGACCAGGTCGACCGCGCCGATCAGTCCGTCCGCTTCGCCAATCGTCGAAGTGATGCGGCCGAGGTAGCCGGGAGTGTCCGGATAGTGCATCCGGACCGTCATGCTGTAACCGGGGCTGTGATGGCTCATCGATGCTCGCTCCTTCGCGTCCTTAGAAAAGTCGTGTGTTCGTATCGGCTCTCGAAATCATGCCGGTCGGGCTCCGACTGATGATGCCTGAATTGCAAGCCGACGGCCCCTTCAGTGCATAAATCGATGTGAAGTTTCGGCCCCGGCGCGATGATTTGACGGCGTTTTCGCGTTCGTCAGGCGATGTCACTGTTGGCCGGCCTCTTTCTTGCTCGAGGAGGCACCTCCGCCGGAAACTCGCCAGCAGGGGCCATGCTGGTGTCTCGCACTGCAGCGGCGCGCTTCGTTCCGTGGCCCCGGTCAAAAGGCACGTCCCGCCACGAACAAAGGCACGTTTCCCGTTGGGCATCCGTCCAGAGTAGCCGCATTGAATTTCCTCCGCCAGAGCAGGCCCCACGCCTCTCGTTCATCCGCCCCAACCGGACCTGGTCGGAACACCCCAAACATTATCCCTCCCCCGCGTCCGGCACAACCTGACCTTGTATCTTGCGATGACTCCCCCTTGGGGAGTGCTTTCGGTAGAAAGTTGCCGCCGGGGTGCCCAGGGACAACCAGGTCCGGACGGGAGAAGCCCCGCCCTCGTGCTCCGGTGCCCCATCGCCGGAGCCCCTCCGTTCTGTTGTCCGGCCTCCCCTCAAAAACCTCACCAAAACCCTTGCCATCCAAGACTGTCGCTACATCGTTTCGGCAACCTCTCGATTTCTCGCGACCCCGGCAAATTCCGGGCCTTCAGCGATCCCACGGCAGGATCATCGTCGGCTCATTGGCGTATCGGGTCATCGCGAACTGCACGCGCGTGCCGCAGCCCGGTGCAAGTCGCACGGTGAACAGCCGGCTGTCGATGGTGACCGTCTCGCCGTCGACTGTCGCGGAGTCGAATTGATGCTCCCCGTAACCGCCCGCCTGCAGTTGGACGTCGCGGGCTTCGACCTGATTGCTGTTGACCAGGGTGAGCGTCATTCCATCGGCGGAGAGTTTCTCCACAAGCGCGGCGACATCTTCCGGAATGCCCGCGCGGCGAGCGACCGGGTCGAAGTAACGCACGCGGCAGTGGAGAATCGATCCGCGGTGTCCCGGGTGGATGCCGCCCAGCATCAATGGGACCAATGAGTTCACACTGGCCGGGTTGATCGGCATCGGATCGTCGGCGAGCCGCGTGTCGGGCGTGGTCGTGTCATCCCGCATCATCTGGTGACGTTGACGAATCTTCGCGAAATCCGCCTGTAGGACCTGTTCCGGGTACTGCGGATTTTTCCCGGCGAGATAGTCGAGCCAGGCATTGTTGCCGAGCCACTTGCGGTCGCGGTCGTCCATCGTGAGGTAGTACATTTCCAGCGCATTGGGCGAATAGGGTGATGGCACGAACGCGTACCATCCCTCGTCGCCGTACTTGGTGGGATACATCGTTCGCTCGCCTTCGGTTTTGGCGTGAGAGTTGACGATGTCGAGTTGTTTTCGCCAACCGTCGACGTAGGCGTCATCCCCGCCGGAGAGGATATAAGCGTTCATGAAGCCGACGAAGCCGGATTGAAACGTGCTGCGATTGGCCATCGTGCCGCTGGCGGGATCGAGCACGGTGAACCCCCAGCCATACACGCCGCCGTACCACTTGCCGTCCGTCTCGCCGCCAATGGTCCCGTCGAGGCCGATGTTGGTGGGGATGATCCCGCCGTTATCGCGCATGCGCTGGTTCCACGCATCGACATACTCCAACAGCCAGTCGCGATACTTCTCCTCGCCGGTCAGCAGGTAGGCGTTCATCGCCAGCGATGTCGCCAGCAGATTGGAGGGATGGTCGCCCACGACATCGTTGTAGTCCTTGAAGTGTTCGACCATTTGCTCGTAGGTGTTCTCTCCGTGCCGCGGCAGGAATCGGCCTTCCACTTCGATGGGGTCGCCTGCCCAGTCGAGTCCGGTCGCTTTGCGCAGCAGCGGCCCGCGGCTGCCGTTAAACAAACTGCGGATGAGCTTGTGCTCGGGGTCGTAATTGGCCGCCTGCGGATCTTCGTTCATGTAAAAGCCGGCGAAACGCCGGGTCCGCTGGCGGAAGTTGAGATTGTTCGGATCGGACAACCCCTGCAGATTGAAGACCGTGAGCCCTTCGCCGTTGTGCAGCCAGTCGAACTTGACCGGGAATTCCTTGTAATACATCCCGTCGCGGGCGAAGGGGACGTCGGTCGTTTTGGCCTCAGTGTACTGGCGAAAGTGCCCTTCGAGCGCCTTGCGGTACATGGCCAGCACGTCGTCATGGGCACCGAGAGCATGCAGAATGGGCCAGTCGTTACAGTTTTCGATCGCATCGTCCGGCCCGTCATCGCCCCCCCAACGTTCGACACACAGCAGGTATCCGCGCTCATCGAAGTAGTGGGCGAAGTATTTCCGACAGGCCTCGGCATTCGCGTCGAGCAGCGCTCGCTCCATCAAGGCCCACCCGGGTGGCGACAGGGGCGTACGGACATCGATCCGCACCGGTTCGTCGGCAGCGAGAGAGGTTGTCTGGATAAGCGTCAGCAGCAAGCAAGCGGCCGGGAACCGTGACGTCGCGAAAAAGTTGGGCATTCGATTCATGATCAGGGGTGATCCATTGGCGGGACGAATTGCGGGGCGAGGGAAGCGTCGTCTTGACCACAATGTGCCGCGCCGCCCTCGGAATTGCAATCCGACGAGGCTGTGTGACGCGACGCACAAGCGGTGCAACCGCTGAAGGGTGGGAGGGTTGCGGCGATCTGGCACCGATGACCGGTCAGCCGCTGGGAACTCTGGGGCCATCGACGGTGAACGAACCGCCCCCACGGCCCCAGTGTTCGGTCTGAGGAAACGTTTCCGTGGCCTCAACATTGCCCGAGCCACCCGGAAATGAGCGAGGACCACCATCCAGCGCATGCGCCCAAGATTAAGCGGTCGGCGTCGGCGCATACCGATCCCGCGAGCCGAGGTGTATCATCAGCCGAACGGCGAACCCGATTGGCGGATCAAAGGACTCACCCCATGCAGGTCGAAGACCGCGGCTTGATTTACGATGCCACCACGCGCCCTCCGAACGAGCGGGTCGCGTCCTTCGTGAGCCTGTGCCGCTTGTCGTCCGGGTCGCTGTTCTGCGGGTTTCAGGTCGGTCCCGCGAAGCACGCAGTGACGTCGACGATCCGGTTCTGCCGATCTGATGACGGCGGCCAAACCTGGGGCGAGATGCCCGCCCGTTTCGAGACCGAGATCGACGGCGTCCCCGGCTCGATGTCGTCCGGGGAAATCGTCGAACCGGCCCCGGGCGAACTGCTGCTGTACAGCACGTGGTTCGACCGCAGCGATCCGGAGCGGCCGCTGTTCGACCTGGAAACCGAAGGCATCCTGCACAGCAAGCAGTTGCTCGCCCGGTCCGACGATGACGGGGTGACGTGGAGTGCGTGGCACGAGCTGCCGGTGCCCAATCTCAGCGGGTGTTCGTCGACCGGGCCGATCATCCAGTGGCCGGACGGCCGCCTGGGACTCCCGTTTGAGAGTTACAAGGAGTTCGACGATCCGTCGCCCGCCAGGCACGGGGCGTGGATCATCCTTTCGGCGGACGGCGGAGAAACGTTCGGTGACCCGCTGCTCGTGGCCCAGCACCCGGAGCATCGGCTCTACTACTGGGACCAGAGGCTCTGCCGAGGGCCGGGGGACGCCGATTTGCTGGGCATGTTCTGGACGCACGACCTTGCCGCTCAGAAGGATCGACCGGTCCATTTCCGACGATTGTCGCTGACGAGCGATGGCCTGACGGGCGAGCCAATTCACGACACGGACATCCCCGGCCAAATCGCCGCGCCGCTCCAGTTGGGCGACGGACGCCTCGTCGCGTTTGTCGTCGACCGCAACGGACCGATGACGATGAAGTTGTGGCAATCGGCCGACGGGGGACGCACATGGCCGCGCGATAAATCGCTGCTCGTCTACGAACACCAGGAGCAAGCCGCGCTCACCCAAGGGACGACGGACGTTGACTACGCGGAGTATTGGGAAGACATGGGAAAATGGAGTTTCGGGCATCCGGCGATTCGTCCGCTGGACAATGGCCGCGTCCTGCTGGCCTTCTATGCGGGGGTTCCCGATTGCCTGAGCGTGCACTGGGCGCGGGTCGATACGAGCGAGGCCTGATGACGTAATGCAATGATCGAGAAGACCAGAGCCCGGAGCGCTTGTGAGTTTTTCGGGGAAAACACCCGGTGTCCCATCATCGCGAAAAACGTTGGGAACCATCACCGCTAAAATCAGGCTTCCCGCATCCTCGTTGATTCGAGACACCGGGTGTTTGGGCACACGTTGAGAAAAACTCACGCCTCCCGGAGCGTTCGCGACGGGTCGTGTCCGGAAGCGTTTCAGCACAGAGGAACTGTTGCGAACTCCAGGAGCTGGTCCGCGACGTGCTGGATGGTCGTGTCCGGAAACGTTTCAGCACAGTGGAACTGTAACTCGCCGTGCGGGGCGTCCGCAGCCCCACAGCCGAGAAGGACAGAACGTTGATTCCCGCGAATTTTCACTGATCGATGCATGTTGGCCCCCGACCAACGGAAAAGGAGAATTCCTGAGGATCTGTACGACAAAGGTTTCAAAGTTTTGTTTCTTGCGCAAATCTCCGACGTCCGCGGAGAACCACGGAAGAAGGGGAAGGAACGGCAGCAAGGACAGTCTGCTGTTCAGAACCGTCGCCGCATCGGCGATGCGGGGACCGGGCAATCCGTCGGATTCGCCCCATTCGCGGTTTCCTAACACGAGTTCTATTCAGAGTTGCCAAGTGGACGGGTGAGTCTTGCCAGAACCGGCGCGTCCGACAGGCTCACAGGGTTTGGTCCGGGAACCCTCGGAATGCTGGGGCTCGTTCAGGCTGTTCTCCCGGTCGGAGGCCGATTCGTGTTGGCTTGCAGGAATCGTAGGGAGTTCTCGGAACATCAATCGCGCCTCGGCAAAGGTCTGGCGGTCTGAGACTGCCGTTCGGCGAGACATGCGCCCCGGATCATCAATCGGTCGTTTTTCGGCGTGTGTCACGTCGGACGAGTCTTTGGGACGATCCGTCACAGCAACTCCGCCGAAGCCAACCGTGGGCGCTCCAACGGTGATCGGAATTGGGCACTCCTCATTCCAGCCAATACGAATAGAACTGCCCGCAGCGGAGCGTGAAGCGCAGGCTCACGTTCTGAGTCTTCATCTTGGCAATCGCACAGTCGGCCCACGTCACCGGCTCACGCAGCAGATCACCGCTGAGCGGCTTCGATTGGGCGACGACCTTGCCGGCGCCGTCCAGCATTTCCACACGCAACTCGCCCATCGGTGCGTCAACATTGACGAAGAGCTGGGAGCCGAGCAGCTCGAAGGGCCTGGTCAGGATCGTGCCTTCGGTATCACCTGAATCCAACGAAACGAACCCGTCCCGGCGCAGCACCGCTAAGCAGATCGCCCCGGTGATGTGTTCGACGTTTTTCGGTCGGGCACGGTACTTGATTCCCGAGTAGTAAAACCACAATTCGTCGCCGCGAATCACCGGGGCGCTGGGGCCGATGAGTTGCGTCAGATCGTAGGCGCCTTTGCCAATCGGCGAGGGCCCGATAAACGTCTGGCGGCCGCCAAGGCGCTTGAACGTCTTCAGATCTCGGCTGCAAACGAGCTGGATCAGGTGGAAGCCGTCCTTGTTCCAACGGTTGTCATTGGAGTGGAACATGGCCGGAGCGCCGACGTAAAGTCCTTCGTAGCGGAACAGCCCGATGTTGTACACGTCCACTTTGGGTTCCGCAGTATGGCCCTTGTACGAGTCGCGAATGTCCCATAAGGGACTCTGGATCTGCAGTGTGGGGTCGGCGCGACGGGCCTTGATGTTTTTCCGGCCGAGCACCTGGTCAAGTTCATCGGCGTGGAAAAGCACGCCGGTGTCTTGCCACTTCGTGAAATCGTGGCTGGTCCAGATCCCCTGCGAACGGCCAAACGGCCCGCCCCGCTTTAACGTCGCGATGAAGGTTTTGTGCTCACGGTCGTAGCTGAGGTTGGATTCATCCGACGAGGGCAGCACGGCCGCATCCAACAGCTTCCAGCGGATGCCATCGGCGCTCACCATGGGCTTGCGGTTGATGACTCCATAGAAACCTTTGTAGCGTCGAAGACGATCGGGTTCATCGGGGTCGTAGACCACATTTTCAATGCCGTTTTCGGGCCACGCATCGCCGGGAACGACGGAGATGAAATTGTTCTCCGACGAATCCTCAATGTTCCTCTGCCCCAGCACTGGCTTGGTCCAACGAAGACCGTCCTTGCTTTCTGCGTATGTCGTCCCTGCGACTCCGGGAATGTTCGTGGAGGTGATCATCCAGATTTGGTACACGCCCCGCTCCTCATCCCATACCGGCGCACAGCGGGTTTGCAGCGTCGTCTCCCATGGCTGGTCGGGAACGATGACCGCTCCACGCTTGGCAGGCTGGTGCATGGTGCGCTTGAGATTGTCGATCGTTGCGATGCCGACATCGTCAAGGAAAAGCTGCCGCTCGCCCAGTGGCACGCGAAAGGCCTGCTCATCGTCCGCTGCAGCCGCTACGGACGTCTGTAACACGATCACGACCGCCGCCACACAGCCCCACAGAACCTTGGAAATCCAGTTTGCCATTGGCATGATGCTGACCGTCCCTGTGCTTAGGGCCCCAGCCGCGTTCATTGGATCCGACATGCCTGCAGGGTATGAGATGCGGCAGGGATGATGCATGTTTCTGATGATTCTATTTGGTGTGCGTTCCATTCCACCGCCAAAACGCAGCACGCCCGTGTCCTTCAACCGCTTGCGCGCGATGGCCATCAAGCCGTTCCCGGTCGCCTCAACACACGTCACACCCAGTGTCAGCGCGAATGATGTTCGATCGTCAAGGGGCCGTTGTGAACAAGGAAGCCTCGCACGAACGGAGTCCCCGGCGATGTTCAAGCATCTTACCATGGAAGGGCGGGAAGTCATTTCGCAGATGCATTTTCCAGGCCAGTCCAAGGCGGCGATCGCCCGGCGGACGGGACGACGGCAAGCGTCACACCGGCGGCCTGGTCACGCTCGACGAACGCAAGTCGGGCGACCTCATCACGCGCAAGGTGAATGACCGCACCGCGCGACGCGTCCGCCGGGCCATCACCCAGTGACTCAGTGAGTTGCCGACTTCACTTCGCCGCACTCTCACACTCGATAACGGGAAAGAATTCAGGAGGCTGTTTCAAAACCTGTTTTCACAGTGGGTGGCTGGGGTCGAGGCTTTCCGAACCCCCAGAAACAATGCGTCTGGGGGCTCCCTTCGGCCGACCCCAGCCACCCAGATCAGGTTTTGAAACAGCTTCAGCCAACGCGAACAGCTCGCGGCGAGCATCCCGATGGGTGTCTGCTTCGCTGAGCCGTACAAGCCTGGGCAATGCGGCCGCAACGAGAACACGAACGGTCTGCTGCGGCAGTTCTTCCCGAAAGGGACCGGCTTCCGACACATCGGCTGGCAGACGATTGCCGAAGCAACCGATCTGACCAACAACCGACCACGCAAACGCCTCAACGATCAAACCCCGAGCGAAGTCCTCACCTCACACCTCGGCCTTGCAATCGGAACTTGACGCCACCTTCAAAAAGAAATCCGACTCTGAGTTCGACTTTCGCAGTTTTACGCGGCGAGGGAGACGAGGCGTGTGAGTTGGCCGATGAATTTCTTGATGCCCGGTGGGATTGCGGGGGTTGAGAAATAGGTTTGCCGCGTGTTTTGCAGGGTCTGCAGGCGGAGGGCGGCCAGCATGTCGGCGAACGACGCGCCCCGTTTGCCGTGCCAGAGGCGGAGCGGTCGCGCCGGGCGCCGGCGGGTTGTTTCGTGCCACCACACGATCAGGCTGTCCAGCAGAAAGCCGGTCGCGGCGGTGCGGGGGGCGGCGGGCGGCCAGGGGGGGCGGTTCTGAGGTTCGGTGATCCCCCGGTGGGTTTTCGTGTCAGGGAACGTGACCTCGATCGTCCACCGCCACAAGTAGCGCCTGAGCACGGTTTCCACATCGGCGCCCGTGTCGGTCGTGTAGAAGACTTCGATCCCGCGACCGCCGCGCAGAGGCTCGACGGCGATGACGAGTACGTCGCGGTCAGATGCCTTGGCGGGCGTGCGTCTTGGCGGGCGGCCGACTTGGGTGGCCACGTGCACGTGGTCCGTCGCGCCTGCGGACCGCTTAACCGTGAGCCGGCGCAGGCCTGTTGCCTGAAGCATCTCCTGCGGAGTCGGCAGGCGCTCGCCGCGCTTGCGCGGCCGGCCGACTTGACCGGTGCGGCGCTGCGGCGGCGGCTCGTGAATCCGCACGTTCGCGACGACGCGGCCTGTCACGGCCACCGACGAGGGCAATTGGCCGAGCACTGCCGGAGCGGTCGAGCCTGCGGCGAGCCATCGACACCGGGCCGAATCGCCCAGCAAATGCAGCGGTTGTCCCGTATCGGCCACGTGTTCATTCAGCAACGAAAGCATTTGCCGCATCAGTTCATTCTTCGTGCGGTACGTCCGTCGCCACTTCTCCGCTGCCGAGGTGTTCAAGTACAACCGGGCGAGCACCGGCAGCGCGAAGTGCCGGCCGGGCACATGCCGGCTCTCGATCACCACGCACAACACCACCCAACGTTGGGCGGCCCACCGCAAACGGTGTGACAAGGCCCCCCCACGGGTCACCACGTGACTGCGGCTGGAGAGCACCGGATCGCGGGGCCTGCCGGTGCCGAAAATCTTCAGCCCGCACCGCGGCAACAGCGTGTCATCCACGGCGAGAAACACGCTCTCCCTTCCGACCGTGATCAAATCCAACACGGCCAAACCCGCCTGATCAATGGACCAACGCGCCGAGGCGAACAACCGATGAAAGGCGGCCTGATGCCGCTCCGTTCCGCACGCCCGCAGCATGCCGAGAACGGTCCGCCGGGGAGCGCGCAGCCACCCGGTGATCAGCGTGCGGAATGTGGCGACCGAAGTTTCAGTCATAACAGCAGCGACAACTTGCAACAGCGGCACAAATGAAGTCGCAACATCCAGGGGAGCCAACCTCTTCCTTGAAGGCTTGTGAACACATCAAGGATACAGGCTCTGGCTCCCACTTCTCAAAACCATCACCGCTGAAAACTGCGAAAGCCGAACTGAGGGCTGTGCCCACCACCGAACAGCGCCGAAGTCTCGTGCCATCCGCAGGATCAGGAATTGCCGGACAAAGCCCACCCTACTTCCCTTCTGCGATGCCGCCAACAATCCGACCCTGCAGGTCAGCCACAAATCGGACGTCACGAGTGGGTGGCTCGGGCTGAGGGATTCGCTCAGTGCGACCCTTCTGTGCCTTCGTGACTTCGTGGTGGAATTTGACCACCAAGACACGAAGGCACGAAGACGTGCGGGTGTAGCGCGATTGGGGACGGGTGGCCCAGAAGAATTCTCCCCACAGCCGGCCACCGATGCTGAATGCGACAAGATTCAACACAACGGCAGCCAGCGGAACGATCATCGCCGGAAAGGCCGGTCTGCGTTCCAGCGAGTTGGTGGCGATCGTCAGAAAGGCGAACACCGGAACAAGAAAGGCAAGCGTCATCAGAGGGAAGATTGCAAGGCTCTGAACGAGACTATTCCGGGACAGCCGCTGTGCGACGACGATGCCGCACGTCAGCAGGGTCAGCACGCATGCGGAGTTGCGAAAAAGCACTCTCGCACGCGCCAGATTCAGCGGCTCGTAACGTGGTTCCAACATTTCCCCTCACATTCCTGCCGGCCGTCGCGTGCGTGGGCGCGGAATGACGGTGCGTTCGGATCGCGAGATCAACGCGGTGCGTCGTTCGGCGATTCACACCATCCGAATGCACCAATGTGATCAACGATCACGCACCCTACTTCTTGCGGTCGGTTCGAGAGATCCGTCCCTGCTCTTGGAGTAACTCCAGGTGCGCGTTGGCTTCGGCGCAGCCGAGGGCGATGTGGAAGCCGTCCATCTTGCCGAACAGTTCGCAGGCGAGTTCGTAGATGGTCAGGTTGCTGTTGCGGGCGAGGATGGCGACGATTTTCTCCAGACGCTGCTCGTGGTGCCGGATGAGTTCGTCGCAGCGGCCGATGAAGGTGTCCATCGGCTCGCCGTGGCCGGGCATGACTTGCAGGCCGCCTGCGTCTGACAGATCGCGGATTCTGGCGAGCGATGCGAGGTAATGTCGCAGCAGCCCCCGGTTCCGCAGATCGCCGCCGCCCACGTTGGAGGAGATGTCCGGCAGCAGATGGTCGCCGGAGAAGAGATACCGACCGAACCTCAAACAGACTGACCCGAGCGTGTGCCCCGGCGTGTGGATCACCTCGATATGCCCGTCGCCGAGCGGCAGGCGTTGGCCGTCGGCCAACGGAGTGGCGGGGGCCGATTCGATCTTCCAGGTGGCCGCGAAGTCGCCAGTCGCCACAGTGGCGATCTCTTCGGGCACGTGCCATTCGGCCAAGCGAGCCCTCGCTGTCGCGGCAAATCGTTCGCCGGTCGGATCGACGTCGGCGATGGATTCCGTCTCGTACTCGTGGATCAAAATCTCGGCGCCGGACTGCTGCTGAAACCGCCAGGCGTTGCCGATGTGGTCGATGTGTTTGTGGGTGAGGACGACCCGCTTGATGTCACCCGCGTCGAGCCCATGCTCCCGCAAACCGGCGATCAGCTCCTCATGCGCCCGGTCGGTGGCGATGCCCGAGTCGATCATGGTGACCGGGTCGGCCGCGATGACATACACACAGGTCCGCCCCTCGACAAAGGGGTTGGGCACCCGGATTCGGTAGACCGGAGGGTCATTCATTGCTGACATTCTGAATCGCGTCGGTCCTCGGCGTGCCCGCGTCACCCCGCGTGCCATCACAAAACGAGTGTAGGTGAGTGATGACGAAACCGACAGCCGCTGCTGTCGCTGTCGGAAGAATCCGGAATGGCCGCGCTCACTCTCTCGACGGAGTGCTGCCCGGAGTGGCCGGCGTGTTGTATCCCTCATAAACGGGATAAGGCGCAGCGGCCAACGTGGGCTTGTTGGCCGTGCTGCGAATCTGTTTGCGGTTCGAGGGACACTCCGATATTCTGAGCGTTCACCCTTTCCCAATCGCGGTCGGCCAATCTGGCGGGCTCGTTATCCTACATCATCGGGGAGCAAGGCACGGCATGGCAGACGAACAGAATGTCGAAGAATCGGGCGTGAACGTGACCACGGAGCCCGACGAGGGCAGCCGCGTCCAGGCTCAGCAGCCGACGATCAATCTGGACGATTCGCACGTCGAGGCGATCTACGCCAACCTGTGCCGCGTCTCCAGCACGCCCGAAGAGGTGATCCTCGACTTGGCGCTGAACCCGAATCCGGTCGGCGGCCAATCGGCGAACATTCGCGTTTCTCAACGGGTGATCCTCAACCATTTCACGGCCAAGCGGTTAGCCGCGCTGTTGGCGGCAACGGTTCAACGGCACGAACAGATGTTCGGTGTCCTGGAGACCGACGTCCGCAAGCGAGTTAAGTCGTCCTGACGAACGTCTTCCGTTTGCGATGGGACGAGTCGCGGCGGCGGCGAGCTGTGACAACGCCCCGTCGCGACAGTGACGAAACGGAGAAGCGCGAAACGAATGTCC
Source organism: Planctomycetaceae bacterium (assembly GCA_029259845.1). Taxonomy (GTDB): domain Bacteria; phylum Planctomycetota; class Planctomycetia; order Planctomycetales; family Planctomycetaceae; genus JAHBXU01. The sequence goes on from JAJDEI010000009.1 coordinate 17,731, forward strand.
GATCATCCCGAACACGAACCGGGTGACCCGCCGGAGCAACCGATGCGGGGCCAGGTGCGGTACTCGCAGGTGAGTGCCCGCGTGCCCGACACGGTGGGGGAAGGGTGCTTCAGCAACGGCGTGCTCGTGCTGACCGGGCCGTTCGAGTTCGTGCTTGATTTCGTGATGCGGCTGAGCGAGACCCCGCGGATCGTCGCGCGGGTGGTACTGCCGCGTCCGGTCATCCGACAGTTCGTCAAAGCGCTCGAGCAGAATATCGCGAACTATGAATCGCGTTTCGGTCCGTTGCCTCGTCCTCCGAAACTGCACCTTCCGCCCATGTCACCGGACGCCGGACCGGAAGAGGGGCCGGGTGTTGCTCCGGGAGCGGGACGCGACGAATTGACGCCGACGACCCCGCCGGATCCTGTCACCGAAGCCGCGTTTCAGGGGATCGTCGGCGAAGGCTTCGAGAGCGGGATGCAGGCACCCTCCGCCCGCCCCGGCGACGAATCGCTCCCATCCGGTCCCCCGATCGATCAGATTTACGACGATCTGCGGCTGCCGGACAACATGCTCAGCGGGCAGTACGCCAATGCGGTCCTCATCCGGCATTCGGGAACGGAGTTCTGCTTCGACTTCATCACCAACATCTACCCTCGCTCGGCGGTGTCAAACCGCGTGTACATCGCCGCAGCCAACGTCCACTCGCTGCTGACATCCCTCAGCCGCTCAATCGACCAACGGCCCGATCCTCCGCCGTCGGAGTAAACGTCTCCGGCAGCGCGGGACTCTGGCCTCAGCTCCGGCAGCGATTCGGCCGGCTGGGCCCGCACTTGGTCCAGGTAACGAACGCCCTCTCGATGTGGGCATCGCTGGCGCTGGCTTCGGTGGCGATGTACCTCGCCGCGCTCCGGCAAGGGGGACGCTTGACCGTCATCGACCGCCCAGATGGAACCTGGGTCGACGGACAAGACGGCTCCGCAGCGGGACGGACGGTGGGACGCGGCGACGCGAGAGATGTTTGCGCGTCGCAGCTGCCAACGCGCTTGGCGCACATCTCCCCGCGGTCCGATTCAAGCGTCGCCGCGATCGTCCGACGGCAATACCGGCGGCTGGGGACGGTCAATCGGGGACGACGTCCAGCAGCACCTTGAGGTTGGAGGACGTCTGAGCCGCTTTGAGGGCTTGCAGGGCCTGTTCGAGCGCATAGCGGGCGGAAATGAGTGGCAGCACGTGGACCTCACGCCGTTGGAGGGCCTTGAGGGCGCGGTCGAACGGACCGCAACGAGAGCCGACAAGAGTGATTTCGTCGATGACGATGGGAGCGAGCGAAGGACCGCTGTCGCCTGCGACGGTTGTTTTGAGCACGATGGTGCCGCGCGGCTTGACGAGACGACAAGCGGTCGTCAGCCCGGTGGGGGAGCCGGTGCAGTCGACAACGAGATCCGCGGTCCGTTCCAGAACGACGTCATTCAGCAACGCGGTCGCAATGCCGACATCATCGAGGAGGGCTAGTTTGGAAGGGTGCTTGCCGATCACCAACACGTGTGGCCGGGAGTGCCGCAGCACCTGGGCGCAGAGGTTGCCCAGACGCCCGTCGCCAAGAACGATGATTTGATCGAAGCGGCTCAGGTCGAGCTGTTGAGGAATCTGATAAGCGGCTGCGAGCGGCTCCGTGAAGACCGCTTCATCGTCGGAGAGGCTGTCCGGGACAACGTGCAAACAGTGCTGCGGAACGTTAATGGATTCGGCAAACGCACCGTCATGGTGAAGGATTCCGAGGACGGAGCGATGGGGACAATGATTGCCCAGCTCCGCGCCGCACAGCTCGCAAGCGCGGCAGTTGCAATTGATTTCGCCGACAACACGGCTGCCGGCGAACGGTCCTCTCTCGGCAATTCCGACAAACTCGTGCCCCAGGACACCGCGGAAGCCCATGTACCCTTTGATCAATTGGAGATCGGTTTCGCAGATCCCTGCGGTCAACACGCGGACGGGAACTTCGCCGTCCCGTACGCGGGGCGGGGAATAGTCCCGGTCAAATCGGGGACCGTCGGGGGTGAGAGTCAGCGCGTGCACGTTGGTCGTCGTGAGATGTTTGGTGGACTCAGTCTCGTTCCCGAACTCTGTCGTTCCCAGACCAGACAATGAAATCCCGTCACGCGAATACGCCGAAGGCGTCTCACATCGCAGTCCAGGGTCAGCGGCGCAGCCGCGCCACCCCGGGAAACGGGGGCCGACAGCCGCTCGGACCCGGACAGGGTTCGACAACACGAACGCTCGATGTTTCCCGGCGAATTGACGATTGTTCAACCCTTTCAGGGTTGTGCATTCCTTGGTTGGCCCCTCCCAGGGTGCGCTCACTTCGTTCGCGACCCAGGGCTGTGATGTGAAACGCCTTCGGCGTAACGAGCTTACGACACACGATACTTGACAGCCAAACAGGGAACGACTGAAACCCTGAACTCGCGTTCCTGAACTCTGGTTGGGAACGCACGTCCGCCAAACGCCGTTTCGTGAAAAGCCAAGCAGAGCATTGCAGGATGCATGTTCCCAAGCCGGTGCCTGGGAACACGTGAATCGTCGCGTCGTGGCTCGGCGGGGCTCTTGCCTTCCCAGGAAACAGATTCTCAGTCGGCTCACCTCGACGTGACTATTGCGGCTGTGCGCCGGAAAGGGCAGCCTGTCCGACCGATCCGTTCTTCCGGTCGCGGGCCGACGGGCGGTGGGCCGTTGCAATCGAGTCAGCCGTTTGCTCCGCGAATCTGTCCTCCGCCAATTCCTTGAGATGACGCAGGTCCAACTTGCCGGTTCCGAGGACGGGGATTTCCTCGACCTCGACGAAACTGTCAGCGCTGGGTAGCCAGAGGTTGGGCAATCCGCTTTCAGCCAGTTCCTTGAGAACCTGGTCGACCGGTTTGGACATGGGGCGGTGAACGACGATCAGCCGCTCGCCTTTGCGTTCATCGGGAAGTGACGTCACCGCGACATGCAGCGCCGGCAACCCGTCGCCGTTCTGCTCGGCGGAGACCCCGTCAATGATGCGGGCCAGTTCTTCTTCGACACGGATGTGCGGCACCATCTCCCCGCCGATTTTCGAGAAACGGCTTTGCCGACCGGTGATTTCGATGAACCCTTCGTCGTCGATCTTGGCGAAGTCGCCCGTATTGTACCAACCATCGTGAATCACCTCGGCTGTCTTGTCGTCCTGATTGAGGTACCCCTTCATGACGTTGGGCCCCTTGATCAGCAGGAGGCCCGGAGTGTTGAGTCCGCGATCCTCGAAGGTGTCCGGATCGACGACCTTCGCCGCGCAGCCGGGCAGGACGCGGCCCACGGTGCCGAGCTTGGTTCCTTTCAGACTCTTGTCGGGCAAGCGGTTTTGCGGAACGTTGACCGCCGCGGCCGGCGAGAGTTCTGTCGTGCCGTAACCCTCGGTCGGTTGGAAGCCGAACTTCTCTTCAAAGTCATGTGCGAGCGAGACCGGCATTTTCTCCGCCCCCACGATGATCAGGTTGAGGGTCGCGAACTGTTCCGGCGTGCAGCGTTTCATGTAGGTCTTGAGAAACGTGGGCGCCGCCAGCAGCATGGTCGCCTTGTGTTTCTCCGCCAGCTTGCCGACCGTGCGGGCATCGAGCGGGTTGTAATGATAGACCGCCTTGGGAGGGAAACAGGCGGGCAACCACAACGTGCCCATATAGCCGAAAGAATGGAAAAACGGCAGCACCCCCAAGATCACCTCGTCGGGGGGCGGGTTGAGAAGCTCGTCGACAGCCGCCGTGTTCGATCCGATGTTGTCGTGCGTGAGCATGACTCCTTTCGGTTCGCCCGTCGAACCGGAAGTGAAGATGATCGTGCACGTGTCGTCCGGATCGAGCCGATGCAGACCGAGCGACCGTTCCAGCAACGGCGCGGGAACCACGTACGTGCTCAGGGCGGCAACGGCTTTGTCCAGCCGGGTGATTTGCTCCTTGAGATCCTCCAGGTACACGACCTCGGCATCGGTGATCTTGCACGGCTTCTTCTCCAGAAACCGACGGCTCGTGAGCACATGCTTGATGCCGGCCACACGGATGCAATGATTGAGAACGTCATCGCTCAATGTGTAGTTGAGATTGACCGTCGTCCGCCCCGCCAGGCCGACCGCCAGATTGGCCAGTGCTCCGCCGACCGATGGCGGCAGCAGCAGCCCCACCGTCTGTTCGTCCGTCGCCAGCACGGCCCGCTCCAGAACCCGCCGAAAGGCGAGCGCCCCCATCAGCGTGCGGGCGCCATTCAGTTCCATTCCGCTGGAATCGGCCAGTTTGGCCCGCGGCTTGGACCGCTTGCAGTTACGGATGAATTGGCGGGCGGGGATCAGTTGGCGCGGCTTCTCGTATTCCACGGCTTGGACTCCCAATTCCTCAACAACCTGACGGACCTGATGGACGCTTTTCGGTTCGAAGATCGGCTCACCGAAGACAACAGTGACGGGATAGGGCCATCGGCGGGGCCGTTTCCAGAAGAATCGACCGCCGCGGAAGCTAAAGATACTCCCCCACAGCCCATGAAGATAGACAGGGATGACCGGACACCCCGTTCCGGCGATGATTTTCATCATGCCCGGCTGAAACCGCTGCATCCGTCCGGTCCGGGTGATCTTGCCCTCAGCAAAGATGCCCACCAACTCGCCATCCTTGAGGGCCTGCCGCGCGGTCTTCAGCGATCGCACGATCGACTTGGGGCCGTCGGACGCCTTGATCGGAATCACCCGCATGGTCTTGCCGAGCCAGCGCAACCCCGGCTTGTTCGCATAGTCGCCCCACACCAGAAACCGGATCATGCGGGTCGACAGGCTCGTCAGGAGAATCCCATCCATCCACGTCACATGGTTGGCAACCAGCAACGCCCCGCCTCTCTCCGGAATGTTCTCATCACCAACCACACGCACGCGGTAAATCGTATGGCTCGCCAACCAGAATAGAAAGCGGATCGTAATGTCCGGCAACAGGCGGAACCCGTCGATCACCACCGGGATGGTCCCCAACCCGGCGACCATGAAGATCTGTGCCGGCGTGAGGTCCAGGTAATCGTGCAATAGCGTGAACAGCCCGCACGAAAGCAGGATGAACGAGAACGACACGAAGTTGCTTCCCGCAAGAATCGTCCCGCGGGTGCGGACGTCGCTGCTGTGCTGCAGATAGGCCTCCAGCGGCACGTTGAACAGCCCCGCGCTGATGCCGAGCAGAATCAAGCACACGCTCGACCAGAAAAACGCCTGCTGCGCGGTCTCGTTCGGCGAAGCGGCAATCCAACTGCCCGCCCAAAACACCAATAGCGAACTGATCGCAATTCCCAACGCCCCCAACGGCACCAGTCCCAGCTCGACCCGTCCCCCCGACCAGTACCCGGCGAGCAGACTCCCCGCCCCCACACCCAGCACGAGCATGAACAGCAACGTCCCGATGCCGACCGGCGGCAGATGCAGCATCTCCGCCCCGTAACGGTCGATGTTCAGTTGCGCGAGCGACGCCATCGACCAGAAGAAGGCAATCCCCAGCGCGGCCCGCCACAAGCCGCGGTTCGACTTGAGCAGCCTCAACGCGGGAAGCGTTTCGGTCACCGGGTTGACGGTCATCTTTCGTGTCGGATTGGCAGCCGGACGACGGCCGATTAACAGGCTGGTGGCCAACCCGACCGCAGCCACGCCCAGCAGCGCGGCCGCCGCCGGCCAGAAGGTCGCGAGCGTCACCCCGCTTTGGATGTTCGGCTGTGTCAGCGAATACAGGCCGTACCCGGCAACAGTCCCCATCGCCGAGGAGACCACCGTCACCAGTCCCATCACGCCGTTGCCCTTCGACAGATGGTGCAAGTCCAGCATCTCCGGCAGACTGCCGAACTTGGACGGTGCAAACAGTGCGCTCTGGGCCCCCATCAGGGTGACGATGGCGAACAACGCCCAGATGTTCCCCACGAGAACCGCAGCGATTCCGCAGAGCATGATGAACAATTCGGCGACTTTGCAGCCGACGATCACGTTCCGCTTGCTGTGGCGATCCGCGAGCGACCCGGCCGCCGGGGCTAACAGCAGATACGGAAACGTGAAGCACACCCCTCCCAGCGCCAGTGCCGTGCCGGTCTCCAGTGACGGAATCTGCTGCGCGATGGGCACGACGAGCCAACGCAGCATGTTGTCGTTGAACGCCCCCAGAAACTGAGTCAGCACCAGGCCCACAAAGCTGCGGGAACGCAGGTTGCCCAGGGGCTCGTCCACCATTTCCGGTCCGGATGTCGTCATGGTTGTGCTCGAGCGTGTCCACCGATCCCAGGGCGGCGAATCCACAACGGGGCCGCTCTCTGCTTTCAGGCGTGAGACGCGAGAGAATATCACGCACTTTTATCCGAAGAAAAGGCCGTTTGCATTCCGATCAGGACCGGAAGACCTGAGTCCCGTCAATTGCCCTTCGTGGCGGTCGAGTGGCGGGGTCGCCGCAAGAGCGTGCGGTCGTCGTGCCTCGTTGGCCAACTTCCGCCTAGTCATGGGCTACGGGCACCTCTGGATGCTCAAAGCGACGCCCGACGAATCCGCAATCGCCACGCAACTTGCCCACGAAATGAAAGCCAGCCAATGTCAACTCATCCCCAAGCCAGCACCACGACTTTCACCTGAGCTTGGCACATCATCTGTTGGCACACAACATCTTGTACATCAGTCCGTCCCGTGAACGGTCACCGCAGCCTATGACGCTTCCTTGCCAGCCAATCTGCCCCCCAATTGAAGATGTTTCGAACTGGCGCATGCTACTGTATCTTCGGAGGATTAATTACGGGTGCCTTGATCTTGGGGGGCTTAAATTCAGGTATTTTGATAGCAGGGGGCTTTATCACCGGTCCTGGCAGATCCGTGAGTCGTATTTCAGGAATTACTGGAAAATGTATCGGCGGAAGGACCACCGGAGCAGGAATCCCGATCGATGCTTCAGGAATCGAAACATCATCGTTTGGCACGTCAACTGGGCTATACCCCGATAGCCGTATTTTGAAGGGTCGCATCGCTCTCGCGTCTGGCAGATCCCAACTCAATGCAAGGTCCACTGTGCCGGTCTTTTCAGGCGGCTCGAGTGATGAATAGTTAGTGGTTTTTCCGCGAGAAAAAAGAAAACTGCCATTTCCTCCAAACACAAACGACGCATCAAATATTTCTCGCCCGTCATTCGCAATAAGAGTGAAATCATGGGAATTATAGACCGTTATATTTCCTCGTTTGGGGGATGGGTGGCCGGAAGGGAAATCCTTTAAGAAATCTCGGAACTCTGCGTCCGTCGGTTCAAGCTCATTTCTTCGCATCCGTATTACGACAACAAATGACCTTTTGCCATCCGTCGCGCCAAGACTCGTCTGGCCAAGGGACTCCAAGACAGGGGTTTCTAAGGACTCGCGGACAGTAGTACGATCTGTGGCCGATCTCTCCGGTGCAATGCGATCTTGGGCCAAAGGCTCTTCTTCAATCAGGCGGCTCCACGGCCGGAACGCGAAGCCCGCGGCAACTAGGGATCCCACAATCAAAATCGCGAGCCATCCGCTTGGAAGCTTGCGGCTCCAATGCCGCCGCCGATACTTCGCGAGAGAATCGTCGACTCCGGAAATGATTGGGAATGCTGGGTCGATTTGATCGACATCCTCATTTTTCGCCACAGGTGGTGTGGCTCTCAATTCTTGAATGCGCAACAACTTTCCACGTAACCGTTCACACCTCGAACGAGGTTGGGTGAGCAATTCGTCTTTTCACAGATGGCGTTTTCTGCGACATCTCCTCCATGTCGCAGCGACCAACAGGACCGCCGATTTCTGAACAGCAGCTGGCCGGGTTGCCGGC